>NZ_JBXYJE010000004.1:0-219853 GCF_057396285.1 Psychrobacter sp. CX97
GGGTAGTCGTCTTTAGCTTCAATTAGCATACGGACGGCTCGCTCTTTTATTTCAGGGGTATAGTTTCGTGTTTTCATTGTCGTATTCTCTCAGAAAGTTAGGTCTCCGACAATCACGGGGCGGTTCAATTTCCAAAATATACTAAAATTTGAATTCAGGTAATCTACTTTTAAAAATAAAATCATTAGTTTAGACCGTACTACCCTATAAAACTATTTCAAATCTTAAACTTTATTATTTATCAAAAATAAAGAACAAAAACTATTTAACCTAATTCATTAGAGACTGACTTCAAGGACTCCAATTTATTGATAATAGCTGCACTTAAGGCTTCATGCCCTCTATCTAATAAATGAAATTTATCAGAAGAGACTAGTTGCTCGTAATTGTAGTTTCTTAATAAATCTTGAAAACTTATTAAGTTAATATTATTTTGTGAATCTACAACAGTATTTATTACATCATTAAAAATAACAAACTTATCATATTGTGATTGAGAATAACCTGATGTAGACCCGAAAGCTTGATGTAAATTAATGAATGTTATGCTAGCTACTTCTTCGCTTTTTAAGCGATCAACAATCATCAATATATTTCTTTTAAAGTTTTCATGATTATTTTCACAATCAATCAACCCTCTATTCATAAGTTCCTTTTTGAAGAAGTCTGCGTGCTTAAGAATTTTATTTCTTACACTTTCTTGAAGTAAGCTCAAACCGATTCTATGAACTTCCAAAAAAATATGTTCAACACATTCAGATGAGCCTAAGTGTATAACTATATGCTTATTCTTCACATTTTTAACAATATCAGCCCAATATTTTAATAGTTTCTGAGTTGTAAAATACCGCTGTAACCAACTTTGCATCGTAAATTTATTATAAGGATTTGTCTTCATTAAATTGTTGAAATGCCAACTTGTAGTTTTCTTAATGTAATTAGGTGAGCTTGGTTTGACATTGTAACGAGGTAATTGGATAGAATCACTTATTAATAATACATTTGCGTCTTCTAAACTAAACTCTTTTCTGAGCTCTCTACTAAAAACTCTAGCCTCGACAGCATGATTATTGTTTTTGACATCTTGTTCGTTAGTCATCAACTCCATAGTAGATAAATATCCACGTAACTCTAAAAACCTATTAAGCGCTTCTTCAAAATCATTATACTTTTTGTAGACTTCTATTTGCTCTAAAAGTTTAGCTACTTGTTGTCTATATTTTTCTATACCATATATATTATCATAACAATAGGGATTGCCATTTGGTTGTTTACTACCACTTAGATGCATAACTTCTTGTAAGAATTCATTAACTGGCCGATGTGAAAAGACGTTAGAGATTAGGATCTTGTCTTTTGAAACAACTTTATCTACGACTATATCAAATTCATTGACACTTCGAATAAAGTCAAAAACATTATCTTTAATCTCTTCCTTAAATACAGAGTATCCAGTTTCAGAAAAAACAATACCTCTAGCACCATAATAAGTACCTTCAAGTGCAAGTGAAGATCCCTCGGAAATTGTAATATCTACGTATTTAAACAACTCACTGATTATTGCACTATCAACCTCATCGCTAATAATCACATCGTGCTTTGTTGAAAAGTCAGAGTGATCAAAAACTTTTCTTTTTGTAGGATGATGTCTAACAATCCATAAGATATCGTGTTTAGTTTCTGTAATAATCTCTTTATACAAACTCGGCAACTGTGATTGATCTCTTAATATTATTAAAGCTACTGTTTTATCAGTCTTTAGTTTTGTTCTAACACTTTTAGATAAGGTATCAGGAAAACTTTTTAATTTATTTAACCATGGGTTGCCCATAAGTATAGGGCTGTGCTTTCTAGTTCTTTTAAAATTTCTTTCTATTTGTTTATACTCTTTTATTCCCCATACAGCAAATAGATCAGGGTATGCTTGATAACCATCAAATGGTATTTCTTGGTGGTTATTATATAGAACTCCATTATTACCGTAGACACCATGTTGTACATCCACAGTCAGTATGCCTAACTCATGTGCTGCAGAGATTAAAGCACCCCAGTAGTGATAGCAGGCTACAAAAATAACTTTGGGGTTTAGCTGTTTAAGCATATCCTTCATCCAATCTCTTGAGTGTAATTCAAAATCGATTACCTCTTTGACTAATTCAGGAGAAGGTGTATTTAAGCTAACTAGATTTGATTCATATTTCTCAAAAAAAAGTTTATCAAGCTTTAAGTTTTTGGAGTAGCCTGTAACGCCTACATCAGGTGCTAAAACGAAAAGGCTTGGGTATCGAAGTTTATGCCATGTATTAAGAAATTCAAAGTTTTTTCCTGCTTGAAGAATCTCGATTTTTTTGGAAGGTATGCCTATTCTAATTGTTTCTTCATATAAAGAGTCAAAAAGCCTGTGATAAATGAAGTCTTCAATCTTTACTCTCCCAAAACCGTTGTTTTGAACAAAAAACAATATATCAGCAGACTCATTTCCTAAGTCATTATAATCCTTAGCATGAAACTCGCTTTTCATTTTTTGTCTGAAGGTTAATGGAAGGTTTGAATGGTACCAAGTATTAACAGACCGAGGATTAAGTGTATTAAATCGGTCTCTTCCCATCCAACTCGAATATAGATCAACTAATAGATGGCTTCTTAAATAAGGCCATATATATTCATTACCTACCTTTAATGAGTTTACAGGATAGCTAGAAACTAAATCGTAAATTTCGCTTTCCGTCTCAAGCAAGGTTTTATTATTTCTAACCCCTATATTAGTATAAGATTTATGTGTTGTATTTATTTTTATCGACTTACGACTCGTCTTATCCTCAGCTTTGCCAACCACTTCAGGTTTCTTAATAACTTCGGAAGGCTCAATAAGACTATCTGGCTTTAAATTATTAAATTTATCAAAAACAATATCTATCCCTTGATGTGTTTTATTACTAAGATCATTTATTTTAGAATTAAAAAAGATATTTTTTGTAATAAACATATTCAGTCTTTTTTCAACTACATCATGACAAAAAAGCCTAGGCTTGTTTTTTAATTTTTTTATATTTCTTCTGAATTTATCGTTGCTCATTAATAATCTCTTCACATATCTAAGAACCTAATGAATGAATATTATTTTCCATTATAAGCTCTGCAAGTTTAAAATCTAGTATAGTGTCAATATCGATTGAATCATGAGGGTGCATTTCGTATGCATATACCTTATCATTGAAAAAAATTTCTTTATTTTTAATGATTTCACTTATCTTTAATACATATATAGAGCCATTTAATCTGTAATATTGTGGTAAATCTTGACTTCTTTTACCTATCAAATTGAGGTCTACAAAATTCGACATATTTCTATCTTGAGGTAATGTATTACACCATAACGGACTATGCTCACATTCACAAACTGACAACACTCCATCAGCCTCCTTATCTATATACATACCTATAGCTTCATTGATATGTTTAGAAGTTCTAAGTGGACTTGTTGGTTGTAATAAAACAGCTGTTTTGTGCTCTTTGAACCTATCAAGAACGTGCATTAATGCATCGAATGAAGACGCTGTATCGCTGGCTAAATCTGCAGGCCTTTTCATAGTTTTGACGGGATAGGCTGATACTATTTCTAGAATTTCATCCGAATCACTACTGACGACCACATCATCAATATACTTACTATTCAGAGCAGCTTCAACAGTCCATAAAATAAGTGGTTTATTGTTCAAGTTTAAAATATTTTTATTTGGAAGTCTTTTGCTTCCCCCTCTCGCTAATATTACACCAACATTACTATTATTCATTCCCCAAAGACCTCTTCGTACTCATCGTTAGCTTGTTGAAACTGTTCTATCCTTCCAATATCTAACCAATATTCATGCACAGGAAATGAAACAGCATTTAGACCTTCAGATATCACATCTTGAAATAAAGTCGGCATATCATAAAACTTATCCTCTGGAATGAAATCAAGCACTTTAGGATCACACATATAAATTCCAGCACTAACAAAAAATTTATGAGTAGGCTTTTCAGTTACTGCTTTAATCTTGTAATGGTCATATATATCTACTACACCAAAGGGTACTTCAAAGTTAAACTCTCTCACGCACATTGTTGCTACTGCTTTAAAGTCTGTATGATAATTTAATAGATTTTTTAAGTTAATATTAGTTAATAAATCACCATTCATAACAAAAAAGGGTTCTGTTAATTTATTCTTAATCATGCTTAGCGAACCCGCGGTTCCCATTCTTTTCTGTTCTTTTATATACTCAATCTTTAAACCAAAATTCTTACCATCACCAAAATAATCTTCAATTACTTCAGATTTATAATTCACACATAAAATAATATCCGTAAAGCCATGTTTCTTAAACTGGTATAGAATAGTTTCCAGAATCGGTCTATCACCAACCTTTAGCATAGGCTTCGGGGTTTTATCCGTCAAAGGACGTAGCCTTGTACCTAGTCCACCCACCATTAATACCACTTTATTGCTTTTAGTCTTACTTTCAATAAAATCCTCAATACGCTTTATATCAATAACATGTAGATGCTGATCTACAACAGGGAGTTGATAAACTTTATTACGAATAGCTATTTCCTTAGCTTCTTCCTCACCGGTGTTAACACCAATATAAATAGGTTTTAATGACATTATTTCGGAAACGGGTCTATCTAAAGGTATGCTTTTTAGCAACGCTCTTCTAATATCACCATCTGAAACCGTGCCAATCAACTTATCATCTTCATCTATTACCAAAGCCAAATGCATTGCCCCATCCTCAATAACCTTGAGGGCTGCTTGAATACTACTCTTACCTTCAATTTTGATTTTCTCGGCTTGGTTCATAACTAAACTTCCATATTATAAAAACTTTTCTTAAGGAGATTTTTACCAAAGTTTGGGTTTTTCAACTTCTCTATAATCTTTTTACTGGCGAATCCATCAGATTCGTATGGATTTCTAGAAGTTTCCAAAACCTTTTTAAATGTATCAGAATATAAAAAATTGAGACTTCTAGATATATCTGAAGTAGTGGGCTTACAATCAATAACACTTAAAGACTTCAAGCGACCTTTTTGACGGTCACCTATATTGATGGTACCTATATTAAAGCTCGGGGCTTCTGAAATACCACTAGAACTATTACCAACGACTGCATCAACAAACTTTAAACAACTTAGAAAACGAAGTTGACCTAATGATACAAATCCAGCAGCTTTACTGCCATTATTGGATACATACTCATCTATCATTGAATTAATCAATCTTCCATCAGTATCGCTGTTGGCTTTAGTGAAAATCAATCTAGTGTTTTCAAGAGCATCCAGTGCTTGTAATAACTCCATAAATTGATCTGCGGCACTATTTTGCTCAAGAGTCACAGGGTGGAAAGTCACTAATAAATTTTTCTGAAGAAACTTAAATCCTAATTGTTCTTGTAACTGCTCTTTATCAAGAAGCTTCATGCGTTTTATATTTTCAATACCCATCCCGCCAACATTAAATACAGTTTGAGGATTTTCTCCCAATTGAATTACCCTATTCCTGTATTCTTCTGCCGCAGTAAAATGCAAATGACTCATCTTGGTAATTGCATGCCTTATTGACTCATCAAAAGCACCCTCTGTTGTTTCACCGCCATGCAAATGCACGATTGGTATATTAGCAATCATTGCTGCAATAGCAGCAGACAGTATTTCATATCGATCACCTAAAAGAACAACAAAATCTGGCGCTAATTCATCGTATGCTTCAGCAAATGAGATTTGAGCTAATCCTGTAGATTTTGTAACTCCTACTGAAGTATCACTAGAGAGTAAAATCTCAATCTTTTTATTTATCTTAAAATTAATTTCTTTATATGTTAAACCGAACTCTGGGCTAAGGTGGGCACCTGTTGCTATCACTTGCAATTCAAGATCAATATCTTCTGATATTTCTTTCATTAACCAATACAGCAATCCATACTCAGCTCGAGTGCCAGTCACAACACATATTCTTCTCATGAGACCTTCTTAATTATATACTTAGTTTTTTCCGATTTAAGTCATACACTACATATTTAAGCCGTACTACCAGCATCTACTGTAAATGTTGTACCGGTAATATTTTTTGCATCATCTGAAAGTAAATATGAGACCGTTCCTGCAACATCATTAACTGTTGCTAATTGCCCTAAACAGCTTCTACGTTTAATACTTTCTAACTTTGACCCTTGAAGACCACTAGTCATAGCTGTCTGCATATAACCAGGTGCAACTGTATTTACGGTTATTTTTGCTTTACCAAGCTCTCTTGCTAAAGAACGTGTAAACCCACCCATTGCAGACTTAGTTGCTCCATATACTGATAGGCCATTAAATCCTGTTGACCCAATAATTGAGCCAATGTTTATGATACGTCCCTTCATTTTCATCAGCATTGAGCGGCTAATATATTTGGTCAATAATATCGGTGCTTCAACATTAACTCTTATTAGCTCTGCTATTTGACTGTCATGCATAGTACTTAATACACCATCATGACCTAAAGCAGCATTATTTACTAAACCATAAATAGCACCATGCTCTTTAGTTATTGATTTAACCAAGTCATGAATACCATCTAAGTTATTAAAGTCATAACTATAAAAAAATATACTGCCCTCAAAAGAAGCTTCAAGCTCTTTGAACTCATCTGTTTGTTTTCTGCTGATACCAACTACTTTATATCCATCATTTAATAAACGACCAGTGATTGCTAAACCCAGTCCTTGAGAAACACCAGTAACAATAACCAAACCCTTACTCATACTTAGCCTCTTTTTATTTTTCCACTCTGTGTAATTTCAATTTGTTCAACGAACTTTATAATTGCAGGTACTTTATATGGTTCAAGACTACGCTTGCATTGAGAAATAATGTCTTGCTTTATAGATTTCTTATCTTGTGTGGAATCTTTTAGCACAACATTTGCACATACTAGAGACCCTAGCATTGAGCTTGATTTTCCATAAACAACAACTTGGTTTACCAACCCTGTTTCTAAGATACAATGTTCTACCTCTTCTGGTTGAACTTTACTACCTCCAACATTTATTGCTCCAGACTCACGCCCTAGGAAAACAACTCTATCGCCTACTACCTCTACCAGATCACCCGTTTTAATATACCCATCTTTTTCGTACATTAGCATACCAGACATGTAATGCTGACTCTTTTTATTCGGTTTGATGCAAAGCTCACCAGATTCATCAAGTTTTAAACTAACTCCCGACTCCGTTGAGTTTAAGTAACTTAGGGGAAAACCCGCTTTACAGTCATTAACAGAGAATCCTACCCCAGCTTCAGTTGATGCATAGATATGTCGAATTTTAGCCTGTGGAAATTGCTGTTGTAAGGATTTAAGTATTTGATTGTCAGCAATCTCACCGCCCAAAGTCAGGTTTAATAACTTCAAATCTTTAATAACTGGAGACATTAAAGCTTTACGCCAGAATGAAGGGGTGGCAGATATAGTGTTGCAGTTACTTTGTGCAAAGAATGATAGCATTGAGCTCATAATCATATCAGACTCTGGTATAGCTAAAGCAGAACCGCCTAGCAGTGCTTGTAAATATACTTGAATACCTGCAAAACGATAAATATCGTATACTAAGCCCCACGTAAACTTTTTACCTACCTCGGCATTTAATTTAATAGTCCTTGTTAAACTATCTAAATTATGAGCTACTAATTTGGGGATGTTAGTAGTACCTGAAGTTGGAATAATCCAGCTTGTTTGGTGATAATTAGCTAACTTAGTAGAACCATTACTATCGATAGATTTGACTGGAGTTAATAGAAGACCCTTTTGATTATCGTATTCTACCTCAAATTCAATATTGACCTGATCAATATACTTTTTATATAGGTCTTTATTTATATCTGTCGGTAAAAAAAGAATATCTGAAGCCGTGCCATCTAAAAGGTAAAGTAATAATGCAAACTCTTTTCGTGACCTTCCATAAATGACAACTTTTCTACCTTGTAATTGGTTGAGAACTTCGCCATGTTCGTCTTTACGACTCCTAAGCATACCATGGGTAATATTAGGCTCAGAAGGAAGAATAAACGCCGTTTGTTCAGCTGGTATCTTTTTAGTAAGGCTTTGTAAAGTATTATGCATATCATTAATCTATTATTAGTTATGAATTGGGATTCATTTTTTCGTAAATAGCAACAAATTCGCCAAAAGTAGTAGGGTAGACAGGCTCATCCATCATTGTAAATGGATCAAAATCTAATTTTTCTTCCAGAGTCGCAACTAAAATTGCGAACCCTAAAGAACTCAACCCACTTTCAAGTAAAACCGTGTCATCGTTGATCCCATCAACTGATAGTTCAGAATCAGTTTGCTCTAAAATTTCAAAATACGTATCAATAATAACTTGTCTAATGCTCATAATTACTCCTAAACTCTATTTACAGCTCAATTAACTCATCTGGTTGGTAGTTTTTCTTAGCGATTTGCCCAACCACATTATCCCATTTCATAGGCGATATACCAGTAGCTGGCCTTTTAACAGTCAAGTTATCTTCTGTCAAAGTTTCGCCCTTTTTTATAACACATTTACTTACAATGCTTTTTCGTGCCATCTGAATATTTTTCTTCTCAGATGCCGAAGGTTCTTTTAATCCGCTACCACTAATTGCCAATTCAATGTTTCTTATAGATCGAACCATTGCTTTTAACTCATCAGGCTCCAAGGAGGCAGCATGGTCTGGACCAGCCATTTCTCTGCTTAAAGTAAAATGTTTCTCTATGACGGTAGCGCCAAGAGCAACTGCTGCTGTCGGCACTTCAATTCCTAGTGTATGGTCGGAATAACCTATATTTACCTTAAAAATATCTTTAATATGCATCATGGCATAAAGATTTACATCGCTCATAGGAGTGGGGTACTCTGTATTACAATGTAATACCGTAAGCTTCTCTTTACTTACACCCTCTTTTGTAAGAACATCTACTGCTTCTTTAATCTCCTCAATGCTAGCCATTCCGGTAGACATAATCACTTCATCAAAACAGTTAGCAATCTTGCGAAGGTATGGCAGGTTTGTTATTTCTCCTGACGGTATCTTAGCTAAATTAAACCCTAATGATTTTAAATAGTCCAAACTATCCAAATCAAAACCTGTGGAAAAGAACATGATGTCTTTTTGCTTACAATACTTAATTAACTCCTCATGATCTTCATGAGATAACTCAAGCTTTTTTAACATTTCAAACTGGCTATCACTTGACCCAGTTTGGCAAATCTGATAGTCAGCTTTTGGTGCCGTTTTAACTACACAATTTTCAGTAACAAATGTTTGGAATTTAACTGCATCAACACCTGCGGAGGCAGCAGCATCAATCAATCTTTTAGCAACTTCGATTGAACCGTTATGATTAACACCAGCTTCGGCAATGATAAATACGGGCTTAATCATTTATACATCTCCATTGTTTTTATTTTTTGCATTGAAAAAACAATTGAATTATTTTTTATATTTTTGGTTATTAACAAACCTGCTTGGATTTTATTATTATCTCCTATGACTATAGATGGCATCGTTCCAGTGGAAACACCAAAAAAATTATTGCTCCCTATCTTAGTATAACCAGTAACGTGCACATTAGGTGAAAATACATTTTTATCACCTAATTCACAGTTATGGGGTACAGCACATTGATAGTTAATTAAATTATAGCTACCGACTTTAGTCATAGGACCAATTATACTGTATGGACAAATAATAGTACCTTTGCCAATATCGCTACTAGACGCTATAACGCATGAGTGATGGGTAAAGCTGACAATATTTGCAGGTGTAGTTTCTAAATAGTCAATTACCTTATTTCTAGTATCTAAGTCCCCAATTGCAATCAAGACGTTATCCCGTGGAGTGAAGTTGAAATCGCGCTCCGATCCCAAATAAGGCGCATTAAATTCATTAGAATTATACGACTCATCATCAATATCAAAAAAACCTTCAATAATGATTTGATTCTCAAGGTGACGATTATTATCATCTATATATTCAGCTAGTTCCATTGCGAAACCACCAGCTCCAATAATTTTTACTCTCATATTTTCAATACTCATAACTTTACACTACTCGGTAAGTTAACTAATCTTTGGGCAAACCACCTGCTATTATCTAGGTTAGTTTTGATAGAATCAGAATACATTGGTAAGTCACTCATTAATTCCCATACTGGGCGTGTCATAACACCATTTTTATTTGTATATTCTAATAAGCTATCTCGTGCCGCCATATCTTCACAGACTATTGCATTTAGCCAATAATTTGAACGTGCATATTTAGGTTCTTTAACAAATTCATACGGCGAGTTGCTAAATAATTGCGCATAGTCATTCGCAAGCGCTCTTTTGTTCTCCACAAACATAGAAAGTTTTTCAAGTTGGGCACAGCCCAATGCAGCATTTAAATTTGGCAGTCTAAAGTTGAAACCCGCCTTATCATGGAAAAATTTGTACGGATGGGGCTGTTTAGCGGTCGTGGTAATGTACTTTAAATCCTTACAATCTTCTTCTGAGCGGCATAAAACTGCACCTCCGCCACCAGTCGTTATAATTTTATTACCATTAAAACTAAGTACCCCATAACGACCAAAAGTTCCGGTGTGCTGATCCTTATAATATGATCCTAGTGACTCAGCGGCATCTTCGACTAAATTTAAATGCCATTTGTCACATATCTTAGAGATAGCATTAATTTCAACCGGATGCCCAAATGTATGCATTGGGACAACCGCCTTAATCTGCTGACCCGTTCGTTTTAAATAGCAGTCTCCATCATCATTTAATATAGCATTGCCATCTAAGAACTCATCCAATGAATCAGGACACATACCCAATGTATCTTTAGCAACATCTACAAAAACACATTTTGCATGCAATTGATTAACAGCATTAGCAGTTGCAACAAAGGTTAATGCTTGGGTAATCACAATATCATTAATGCCCACACCACAATGATAAAGCGCTGCATATAGGGAACTCGTGCCATTTACTACTGCGATTACTTTGGTAGCATTTGTATAATCTTTGAGCCCATATTCAAATTCGTCTACATATTTGCCAACACTTGAAACAAATGTACTTTTAATAGTATTTAGGACAAGCTCTTCTTCCCTATGATCAAATCTAGGCTCATGTAATGGAATAAATTCATTTGTTTTATAATGCTCTCTAACAAACTCAATAATATGATCCTGCATTACATTTTTCCATCTAAGTATTTGCCAGTTTCTTTATGACCGAACTCAGGCAACATGTAAAGGAATAACTTCACAATTTCATCTTTTGTCCAAGTGAGTGAAGATTGCATTCGATTAATTTCATTTGTGAAATGATCGAGCTTATCTGTTAAATCCTTATTCACATTATCAGTATTCTTGATGACACCGAGGTTATGAAAGGTGTTAAAGTCTAGAACTTCTTTTTCTGTATAGAATTCTTCGAAATCTTTTTCGCCAGTCGTATCACTTTCAGTGAATAAGCAGGGCCAAGTATTGCCGTTTAACTGAGTATGGCTGCCAAAATAGTCTCTAGCCTCATCTTCAGATTTACATAGATGTGGCGTCAGACCTTTACTATGCAAATACTTAATTGCAATGTCAGAAAAGGTAATCAAATGAAGCTCTTCACTTAATTTTGGAAAGAAAATATCTCCCTTTTTACCAAAAATACATGACATCAAACACAACTCACCGGATTCTTGAGGTGTTACAAAATAGCGTCTAATATCAGAAGGAGCAACAATAGGCTGATTTTTCTTGATTCTTTGATCAAAACCATGAAGTAGCGATCCATCACTGAAAGCAACATTAGCAAATCTAGCCGTTGAAATCTCAATCTGCTCTGAGTATTTCAACAAAAACATTTCCATAATGCGCTTACTAGCACCCATCATGTTAACTGGATTCGCAGCTTTATCCGTCGATACGCAAAAATATTTCTTAGTACCCTTTTTAATGGCCTGCTTAATTGTTTTTTCAGTATTAAATATATTCACATTAATCATTCTCATTAATGTGAAAGGATCTTTTTCACTACGCACATGCTTAAGAGCAGATAAATTTAAAACATAGTCGTATTTACCATCACTTTCTATAAAGGCATCGTACTCAAGCGAACCGATATCTAGAGCAAATGTTTGAAAGTCCCCATCGATATAGCCATAACTACTACGTAAGTCTCTAACCAGCTCTACTAAATTATTTTCACTAATATCGACAACATGAAGTTTTTTTGGTTGTCTTTTAAAAATCTCTTTAGTCACTGCTTGACCGATAGATCCTGCGCCACCAATAACCAAAAAAGTTGAATTATTAATCGTTGAGGTTAGTTCTGCTTCATGATCACTAATATCTTTATCGAAAAGCCTAGCTTGTCGTCCAATTAAATTCAAAATATTTGTCATAAATTTTTCTACTTTGTTAATAAAAAACACCCCATTATAGGGGTGTTTTTGTCACAATATCAAGATAATTTGACATTTTAGACGGAAAATACTACCGTTCATCATCTCAGAGAGTCAATAGTATCACTACCAGCCAGTAACTTCCTTAACCATCTCACCAATCTTAGAGGGATCACGGGTATAAGCAATACCTGCATCTTCGAATGCTTTAAACTTCTCTTCTGCAGTCCCTTTACCGCCCGAAATGATGGCACCTGCATGACCCATACGTTTACCTTTAGGGGCAGTAACCCCAGCAATATAGCCGATAACAGGTTTAGTAACATGATCTTTGATGTAAGCAGCAGCGGCTTCTTCAGCGGTACCGCCGATTTCACCAATAAGCACAATAGCTTCAGTCTGTGGGTCATCTTGGAACATTTTCAAGCAATCGATTTGGTTCATGCCTGGAATAGGGTCGCCACCAATACCGATACACGTCGACTGACCGAAGCCAAGCTTAGTGGTTTGTGCAACCGCCTCATAGGTTAGTGTACCAGAGCGTGAGATGATACCCACTTTACCGGGCTGATGAATATGACCGGGCATGATACCAATTTTACATTCGCCTGGTGTGATAACGCCTGGGCAGTTTGGACCGACCATTTTTACATCACCTGCTTGCTCGATGTAACGCTTCGCTTTAAGCATGTCTAAAGTAGGTACACCTTCAGTAATAACAACGATCAGCTTGACACCTGAATCTACTGCTTCGACAATTGAATCTAGTACAAATGGCGCTGGCACATATATAACAGAAGCGTCCGCATTCGTCGCTTCCATAGCTTCTTTCATCGTATTGAAAACAGGCAAACCTAAGTGAGTTTGGCCGCCTTTACCAGGTGTTACCCCACCAACAACTTTAGTACCATATTCAATAGCTTGTTTAGAATGGAAAGTACCATTGTTGCCCGTAAAACCTTGCACCAATACTTTGGTGTCTTTATTGATTAATACACTCATTATATACTCCTGATTATGATCACTTATTTAGTCAACAATGTTGGTTCCAACCGCAGAAACAATCTTTTGCGCAGCGTCTGATAAACCTTGAGCTGAAGTCAGCTTAACATCAGACTCTTCTAGTAACTGGGCACCTTTTTCAGCGTTATTACCTTCTAAGCGAACTACAACAGGCACGGTAACATTGACTTCTTTCACAGCAGCAATAATGGCTTCTGCAATCATGTCGCAGCGCACAATCCCACCAAAGATGTTAATTAACACACCTTCAACACTGTCATCCTCTAAAATGATTTTAAACGCTTCAACAACACGGTCTTTAGTTGCCCCGCCGCCAACATCTAAGAAGTTGGCTGGTTTACCGCCATATAGTTTAATGATATCCATTGTGGCCATAGCAAGACCCGCACCATTAACCATACATCCAATATTACCTTCAAGGGCAACATAGTTTAGATCAAACTCAGCAGCTTTTAACTCACGCTCATTTTCTTGCGAAGGGTCATGCAACTCAGCAATTTTTGGTTGACGGAACAGGGCATTTGAATCAACACCAATCTTTCCATCAACACACGCTAACTCACCGTTTTCACGCACAGCTAATGGATTAATCTCAATCATTTCGAAGTCATTTTCTACAAATGCTTTATATGCACCGGTCATAAGCTTGACAAACTGACTCACTTGCTTACCTTCTAAACCCAGTTTAAAAGCAACTTCTCGGGCTTGATAAGGCATCAATCCGACTAATGGATCAACGGTAATATTAAAGATTTTCTCAGGCGTTTCAGCGGCTACTTTCTCAATTTCAACACCACCTTCTGTAGATGCCATGAAAGTGATACGGCGGGTTGCACGATCAACTACTGCACCAAGATAAAGCTCCGTGCGTACTGGATACATGTCTTCAGCAACCAAGACAAAGTTGACTGGTTGACCATCGCTATCGGTTTGATACGTAACTAAATTTTTACCAATTAGCTCTTCTGCTACCGCTTTAGCTTCTTCACGAGTCTTAACCAGCTTAACCCCGCCAGCCTTACCGCGACCACCAGCGTGAACCTGAGCTTTAATGACTGCGATATCCGTTGGGTTCTTATCAAATGCAGCAGCAGCTTCATCTCCATTATAAGCAATGGTTCCTTTTTGGATAGGCAAGCCATAGCTGGCTAGTAGTTCTTTTGCTTGATATTCATGTAAATTCATGAAGTTTCCCCTTTTAGGTTAGTCCAGATCACAAAATGACCCTGATTAAGATGTTGTCGTTTTTATCCTATTAAACCAAGGTCTTTGTAATGCGTATGACATATAAAAACAACGAAAATAGCTAAACTCTATTTACTCTACTATTTTTAAAGTACTGTCTATTTTAATGTGCTATTTACGTTTTTTACGTTGGATAGCATGAATAGCGCGGCCATCAGCAGAAAGAGCGGCTTCATGTACAGCTTCGCTAATCGTTGGATGAGCAAACGTCATGAGTTGTAAGTCTTCAATACTAGATACAAACTCCATCGCAATCATACCCTGATGAACAATATCACCGGCACCAGCAGAAATAGCGTGCATACCTAGCAGGCGGTCAGTTTTAGCGTCAGCCACTACTTTGATGGAGCCTTGACCTTCGCCTTGCGCTAAAGCACGACCGTTAGCTGCTAAGTTGAATGAACCAGTCTTAACGTCATAGCCCTGATTCTTAGCCTCTTGCTCAGTCAAACCAACCCATGCAATTTCGGGATGAGTATAGATAACATTAATAATGGTGTCATAGTTAACTTGCGCTTTTTCGCCATGAATGCGCTCAACTGCCATCATACCCTCTTCCATAGCTTTATGAGCCAGCATTGGACCACGCACTAAGTCGCCAATGGCATATACGCCATCAAGGTTAGTTTTACATTGGTCATCAACTTCAACCAACCCACGTTCTGTTAACTTGATACCGCAGTCCTCAGCTAATAATTTTTCAGAATAGGCACGGCGACCGACACAAACGATTAGCTTATCAAAGGTCTCCTCAGAAGATTCGCCACCTTTTTCACTAGTGACCACGACTTGACCCTCTTTTACTTCAGCATTGGTAACCTTGGTATCCACGCGAATATCTAGACCTTGCTTTTTAAGTAGCTTGCCAGCTTCTTTAGCAATGTCTTTATCAGCGGCTGCTAAGAACTCTGGTAAAGCCTCATAGATAGTGACTTTTGAACCTAAACGACGCCATACAGATCCAAGCTCAAGGCCGATAACACCGGCACCAATGACACCTAAACGCTTAGGTACTACAGTAAAGTCAAGCGCACCAGTGGAGTCAACGATATATTCCTCGTCAATTTTTGCAACTGGAATTTCGATAGGGACGGAGCCTGCCGCTAAAATAACATGCTTAGCGGTAATGGTCGTTTCTGATTCATCTTCAAGTGCCGTAAACTTAACTTTTTTCTCGTCACCTTTTCCGTCAACTAAAGTACCCCAGCCTTGTAACCAATCAACCCCATTGCCTTTAAGTAGCATAGCAATACCACCAGTTAACTGCTTAACAATGCCCTCTTTACGCTCGATCATTTTTTCTACATCAATGCTTACATCACCAGTGGTAATGCCATGATCTGCTAATTCATGCTTAGTTGCCTCATAGCGATGCGATGAGTCAAGTAAAGCTTTTGAAGGAATACAACCTACGTTCAAACACGTTCCACCTAATGCAGGCTCGCCTTTATAAACACGTTTTTCGATACACGCAACAGTCATACCCAGTTGACCTGCACGAATGGCCGCTTCGTAACCGCCTGGACCACCACCTATCACGACTAAATCATAATTATTTTTCATTTTTTATTCCGTTAGTTAAATAATGTCAAGTGTCATTGTTTTTATGTTTTAGATTATAAAATGATGGTTAATCATCACATCATAATGAAAAAAGCTTGTATCAGATTGTCCGATACAAGCCTGTTGACCTTACAGATCTAATAGTAACATTGCTGGGTCTTCTACAAGCTCTTTGATAGTGACTAAGAACTGTACTGCATCCTTACCATCTATCATACGATGGTCGTAGGATAATGCTAGATACATCATTGGTAGAATTTCAACTTTACCATCTACTGCCATAGGACGATCGTTAATAGCATGCATACCCAAAATAGCAGTTTGTGGTGGATTCAAGATAGGCGTTGACATTAAAGATCCAAATACACCACCATTAGTGATAGTGAATGTACCTCCAGTCATCTCTTCTAAAGACAACTTACCATCGCGTGCCTTCCCAGCAAATTCACGAATACCAGCTTCTACATCAGCCATGCTCATTCGATCAGTGTCACGTAGAACAGGAACCACCAGACCACGATCTGAAGATACGGCAACCCCAATATCATAATAGCCATGATAAATAATATCATCTCCATCAATCGAAGCATTAACCGCTGGGAAACGTTTTAAAGCTTCGGTTGCAGCTTTTACAAACATAGACATAAAACCTAGGCGCGTGCCGTGGCGTTTCTCAAATGCTTCTTTGTACTTAGTACGCAGATCCATTAATGGTTTCATGTTTACTTCATTGAACGTCGTTAACATTGCCGTTTCTTGTGTCGCTGATAATAGACGTTCAGCCACACGCTTGCGTAGACGTGTCATTGGCACACGCTTTTCAGTGCGCTCACCAACTGACTCAGCAACAGGACGACCACTGTCAGATTTAACAGAACTGTCTGCTTTAAGTGTTGGGCTAGACATGTCTTGTTTGGTTACACGACCCCCGCGACCACTGCCTTCAACCTGTTTCGGATCAATTCCTGACTCTTTGGCAGCTTTACGTACTGCTGGACTTTGATCTTTTAAATCTTTTTCCTCTACTTCAGCCTGTTGCGGCTCACCACCATCAGATGCAGGCTTTTCTTGTACAGGGGCAGCAGGTTGATCGGGGTCGACAGCAGGCTCAGAATCGGTATTGCCACTAGCACCCGCCTCAAACTCACCAATCAATTCATCTGAAAGAACTGTATCATCGACTTGTTTAACGATTTTAGTAACCACACCATCATCAGGTGCAACCACTTCTAATACCACTTTATCTGTTTCAATTTCAGCTAAAATGTCATCACGGTTTACTTGATCGCCCTCACTTACATGCCATTCAACAATAGTGCCGTCAGCGACTGACTCTGGGAATACTGGCGCTTTAATATCTGCCATGGGAATTGCTCCTGTTATATTAATATGGTGTTATTTATGACTATTTATGTTTTTAAAGATAAGTACATTGTTTATTATGCTTGCAGACAAATTACTTACTCTTAACCTTAAATCTTTCAACTTTGACGAATAAAACTTAACTAGGTTTGGATGATTTCTGTAGATTTGAAGGTCTAATCAGTTGCCTGCTTAGACCTTTTACTCCTTTACTTCAACTGCTCTACATCTATGCCTAGGCCCCCAGCAACCAGCTCATTTTGTTGACGAGCATGAATAGAAGGTAGACCTGTCGCTGGGGCTGCAGAAGCAGGACGGGCGACAGGGTCAACTATTTTAGCTTTAGTCACGCGTGGTTCATTGTCGCCTTGTGGACCAAAAATACGGTACATATGAGGTGCCAAGTAATACCAAGCGCCCTGATTAAGTGGCTCTTCTTGACACCAGACAATTTGTTCAAGATTGCTGTACTTATTAACCTCTTGAACCATTCTTTGCTCTGGAAGTGGATAAAGTTGCTCTATACGCACGATAGCGACATGATCCAGACCAAGCTCTCGGCGCTGTTGTAACAAGTCATAGTAAACCTTACCCCCACACATAACCAAACGAGTTACTTTATCATTATCGAGCTTATCCAGTTCAGGCAGAACCGTTTCAAATTTGCCATTGGCCAGCTCATCTAATTTAGAAGTGGCCAGTTTATGACGTAATAAGCTCTTAGGAGACATCACTATCAAAGGTTTACGAATTGGCCTTAATACCTGACGACGCAGAGCATGGAATATCTGAGCAGGCGTTGTAGGTGTGATAACTTGCATATTATCTTCTGCACACAATTGTAAGAAGCGCTCAAGACGGGCAGATGAATGCTCAGGCCCCTGACCTTCAAAGCCATGGGGTAACAACATGGTCAGACCACAAACCCGTTGCCATTTGGTCTCGCCACTTGAGATGAATTGGTCAATAACAACCTGCGCGCCGTTGACAAAATCTCCAAACTGCGCTTCCCAAATAATCAAGGCTTTAGGCACAGTGGTCGCATAGCCATATTCGAATGCTAATACTGCCTCTTCTGATAGTAGCGAATTAAAGGTTGCAAAACGAGCTTGTGTATCACTAAGGTGAGCTAATGGGACATACATATCACCATTTTCTATATTAAAGAGCTCAGAATGTCGATGTGAAAATGTACCACGACCAACATCTTCACCTGTAATACGAACCAAATAGTCTTCTTCAACTAAAGTGGCATAGGCTAGAGTTTCAGCAGCGCCCCAGTTTAGCGGCTCTTCACCCGTTTGCATGGCAAGACGCTGCTCGACAACCTTTTTAACTTGGCGTTGAAGTTTAAAACCCTCTGGCAACGTTGCCATACGACGACCGTATTCTTTGAGTTTCTCAATATCAACACTTGTATCGTAGTCATCTACTAGGTCATGACCTAAATAAGGCTTCCAATCAACAAATAACTCTTCATTTGGTTCACGTACTAAAGAGTTAACAACGTAATCACCTTTATCAAGCGCTTCGCGATATTCATCCTCAAGTGCTTTTTCTTCCTCAGCTGTAATTATGCCCTCTTCAATCAATTGTTTGGCATAAATCGTACGAGTTGTTGGTAGCTTCTTAATAACTGAATACATTAGCGGCTGAGTGGCTGAAGGTTCATCTGCTTCATTATGTCCATTACGACGATAGCAGAATAAATCAATGACAATATCTTTATGAAATTCATGACGATAATCTAACGCCATTTGTGCGGCAAAGACGACTGCTTCAGGATCATCGCCATTGACATGTAAGATTGGCGCATGCACCATTTTGGCAATATCAGTACAATATTCAGTTGAACGTGCATCTTCTTTACGGCTGGTAGTAAAGCCCACTTGGTTATTAATCACAATATGAACAGTACCACCAGTTGTGTAGGCACGCGTTTGAGACATTTGGAAAGTTTCTTGTACCACCCCTTGGCCTGCGATTGCTGCATCCCCATGGACAACCAGCGGTAGTACTAGATTACCATCGGTATCAAATCGACGTGCTTGACGTGCACGAACTGACCCCTCCAACACAGGCGACACGATTTCAAGATGCGACGGGTTAAATGCCAACGCTAAATGAGCCTCTCCGCCGGGTGTCATTACATTTGATGAATAACCATTATGATATTTAACATCTCCTGAACCTTTTTCAGGCATTACTTTACCATCAAATTCATCGAACAAATCAGCAGGGTTTTTACCTAAAATGTTCACTAGCAGGTTCAAGCGTCCACGATGCGCCATACCAATAACAATTTCTTTGGTACCATATCCACCTGCACGTTGAATAATTTCATGGACGGCAGGAATAAAGCTTTCACCACCTTCAAGTCCAAAACGTTTTACCCCTGTATATTTTCGAGCCAAGTATTTTTCTAGGCCTTCGGCAGCAGTTAAACGTTCTAATATTGAGCGGCGTTTTTCTGTATCAAACTCAATATGGCCTAAATTACTTTCCATATAATTTTCAAACCAGCGTTTTTCAGTACTGGTGGTAACGTGCATATATTCAATACCAATATGATTGCAATAAACACGTTCCATAATCTCCACAATTTCACGTAGAGTAGATTCTGATTTACCAATATTTAAATCACTTGTGGGATATACAGTATCTAAGTCCGCCTCAGATAAACCATGAAAACTAAGTGATAAATCTTCAACCTTATCTCTGACAGTCAAGTTGAGGGGATCAAGCTGTGCACGGCGATGACCACGACGACGATAGGCTGAAATAAGCTTCTGAACACCCATTTGTTTTGGATCTAAACATCCACTAACTTCAGTGTTGGAAGTTACAGGCGAACCAACGTATTTAGAATTCGATTGATTACGAGCAAGTAGCAAGAATTGCTCTTGAATACTTTGATGCTGAGCATCATTGCCTGTATTGTATTGTTTAAAATAGTCTTGCCATTCATTATCTACATTGTCTGGATTTTGTAGATAATGCTCATAAAGAGCCTCAATATAACTTGCATTATCCCCTGCAAGCTCAGTTGCATCAGATGATATATTACCTTTAGTCATAGTATTCACAGCCATTTCATTTTTGTTTTAGAGTTTAATTGTTAATGAATTTACCTTGTAAGCTACAGTAATAGATAGGTCGATAGTTACATTAATCGCTACGTTGTTATAAATACATTTGATATGAGTTAGTACGTTGATATAATTAGTAAGCTAATATAGATAGTTATAATTCATGGATTTCCTAATATTATCGCTCCTATCTTGTATTACTACTTTTAATTCCTTTATCGCCATTATTAATATAATTTATCACTCTAGAGGCGACAAAATAGATGCGTATTAAAAATTACTTTAAGAATGCTTGCAGGTTGAACCATTATTTATCTATATAGAAGAAACGCTTTGCAATCGTAAATCATTTAATAATTATAAACTTATAAATGTCTTGCGCATTCATCATACTTTAAAAAGTGGTTTATTTTATTATACAGGCTATTTGGTTAAAAATATCCCCACTGGTTCAGCATAATGGCATACATGAGACAATCATAGACAACCCCTAAAAGCCTCATTATTATAAGGGGTTTGGAAGTCTTTTATATGGTTAATGTAAGAGTAACATGTAACCGCTTATGAGGTCGATTCTTTGTTCAAATGTCATTATTTTATAAATTATTTTATAAATAAATATTAGTTATCAATGTGCTAATCTTATCAAAAAAAGACCTCTATTAACAAATAGAGGCCTGTACTAATCACGTAATTATAACTAAAAATATTTTCAAGCTCTTTAGCCCGCCTGATCAAGTAGAAGGTTACGCAGATGGCCAATTGCCTTAGTGGGATTCAGACCTTTAGGACAAACCGCTACACAGTTCATAATTCCTCTACAACGGAATAAGCTGAACGGATCATCAAGGCGCGATAAACGTGCTCGCGTATCAGTATCACGGCTATCAGCCACAAAACGATAGCCATTTAATAATGCTGATGGGCCTAGGAATTTATCAGGATTCCACCAGAAAGATGGGCAGCTCGTTGAGCAGCAAGCACATAAAATACACTCATATAGACCATTTAACTTTTCACGTTCTTCCGGGGATTGAAGACGTTCGGTTGGCGGTGCAGGCTGATCATTAATTAAGTAAGGATGAACTTTTTCATACTGCTCATAGAACTGGTTCATATCTACCACTAAATCACGTACAACAGGCAAACCCGGTAAGGGGCGTATGGTAATTTTCTCAGGTAGGGTGTTCATATTTATTAAACACGCTAAACCATTTTTACCATTAATGTTCATGCCATCAGAACCGCATATACCTTCACGACAAGAACGTCTGAAGGTAATGGATTCATCCTGCTTTTTTAAACGTAACAATACATCAAGCAACATACGATCAGAGTCTAAAAGCTCAATCGTATAAGTTTGCATGTAAGGGGCTGCGTCCTTATCAGGGTCGTAGCGGTATAACTCAATGGTGCGACTACCTCTGCTCATAGTGCTAACTCCACACGGTGTAAAACTGCTCAATCAATTAAAATTAAAAAAGTTATTTTGAATCGACAGCTCTACTAAATCAAAAATTAAATTTAACTGATGCTAATAAATGTATACGATACATTTCATATAAATAAGAGTGCAAAAGCTTAGTAAACACGTACTTTTGGTTCTACATAATCAACAGTTAAAGGCACTTTGCGAACTGGCTTATAAATAATCTTGTTGTCTTCTGAGTACCAAAGCGTATGTTTCATCCACTCGTTATCATTACGACCGTTCGGGGCAACTGCGTCATCTTCTGGGCGGTCATAATCTAATACCGTATGTGCGCCGCGACATTCATGACGATTAGCAGCAGACAACATAGTCGCTTTTGCTACCTCATAAAGGTTAGCCACTTCTAAGGCTTCAATGCGAGCAGTATTAAACACTTGGGACTTATCATCAAGATGAATATTGTCTACTTTTTCTTTCAAGGCCAGAAGCTTTTCAACGCCTTCATCCATAAGTGCTTGGGTCCGGAATACACTAGCATGCTTCTGCATTAGCGCTCGAATCTCATCAGCCACTTCCTGTGCGTTATAACCTTCTGTCGAACTTTGTAGCTTGTGTAAACGGCCCATTGTGTAGTCTAATACACGTGGATCAATTGGCTTATAGGTACGTTCTGTCGTGTGGAACTCGTCAATAATATGTTTACCTGCTGCACGACCAAATACAACAAGGTCCAGCAATGAGTTAGTGCCTAGACGGTTTGCACCATGGACACTAACACAAGCACATTCGCCAATGGCGTATAAGCCTTTAACGATTTTACCTTCAGTATATAAACCCTCATCATCAGTTCCAGCATCAATATCTGGTACAACAACCTGACCATGAATAGTAGTGGGAATGCCACCCATCATATAGTGAATGGTTGGAATGACTGGAATAGGCTCTTTAGTAATATCAACATTAGCGAAGTTTCTACCGATTTCAAACACTGAGGGTAGACGCTTCATAATTGTTTCCACACCTAAATGGGTCATATCCATGACAATATGATCAGCATTAGGACCACAACCACGACCCTCTTTAATCTCTTGGTCCATCGAACGTGACACTAAATCACGTGGTGCCAAGTCTTTAACCGTTGGCGCATAGCGCTCCATGAATGCTTCGCCATCTTTATTACGTAAGATAGCACCTTCACCACGACAACCTTCTGTTAATAAGACACCAGCGCCATGAACACCTGTGGGGTGGAACTGCCAGAACTCCATATCCTGTAATGGAATGCCTGCACGAACAGCCATACCCAAGCCATCACCTGTATTAATATAAGCATTTGTAGATGCAGTAAAGATACGACCTGCACCACCTGTTGCTAATACGGTGTTTGTCGCTTGGAATACAGCAACTCTACCTGTTTCTTGTTCAAGGGCAACCACACCATTAATATTGCCTGCTTTATCTTTGATTAAATCAAGCGCAATCCACTCAATGAAAAACTCTGTACCGGCTTCAAGATTCTTTTGATAAAGCGTATGCAATAAGGCGTGACCCGTACGGTCGGCAGCAGCACATGCACGTTGAACTGCTTTTTCACCGTAATTTGAGGTGTGACCACCGAATGGACGCTGATAAATAGTACCATCTTCATTTCTATCAAATGGCATACCCATGTGCTCAAGCTCATAAACCACTTTAGGTGCTTCACGGCACATATACTCAATAGCATCCTGGTCGCCTAACCAGTCAGACCCTTTAACTGTGTCATAAAAGTGGAAATGCCAGTTATCATCACTCATGTTACCTAGGCTAGCACCAATACCACCTTGAGCAGCTACAGTATGAGAGCGCGTTGGAAACACTTTGGTAAGCACAGCTACTTTCATGCCACCTTCTGCTAACTGTAAGGCTGCACGCATACCCGAGCCACCGCCGCCTACAATGACAGAATCATAATTAAGGTGTTGAATATTGCTAATTGTATTATCTTGTCTAGTTGCCATTACGTTTTCCTAATGAATACGTTAGTCGTCATACAAGCTGGCTCAGGAAGCTAAAAAAATGAGTATATTTAACTACGCATCACCAGACAGGCTCACTTTAATTTAAAATTGTATTAAATCGATCTGTAGACCGGATAAAACACCAAGTATTGCAAATTAGACTAATCTCTATAAGTAATATCTTTGAAGTTATTCCAATAGCATACTCTTTTTAGGCGTTAGAGATTAGACTCTAAAACCTAAGCTAAAGAAAATCATAAATCCCCAGAAGAGAAATATTAAAATTGCCGTAATAATCAGGGTTTGTAACACAATACGCATCCCTGTAGATTTAACATAATCCGTTAGTACAATCCACATACCAACCCATGCATGGGCAACCAATGCAAGAATCGCTAACATACTAAGAAGGCGCATTGGCAAGCTCATCATAAAGCTAACCCAATCATTATAGCTAACGTTACCATGTGTTAAGAAAAAACCAACTAACACAATAGCGTACACTGCTAAAATAACAGCACTAATACGTTGCATAATCCAATCGCGAGAACCTGAACCCGTAAGGCCGGTTGCACTTTTAATCCCAGAATCATTTCTCATTAGAACATCACCCATATAAATGATAGCACTATCAATATAGCGGCAATTACAAAACTAATTATTGCAGCAGTTCTTCCAGAGTTGAGCTCTTCGTTCAATCCTATGTCTGCAAATAAATGCTTCACACCCATCACGAAATGGAAGGCAGTGGCGGCAACAAAAATCCACGCAACAAAGCGCAGGAGTACGTTGTCAAAAACAGCTTCAAACTGTTGTGGAGATGCTAAAGAAGATTGCAATATCCATAGCATAACTGGAATCAATAAAAACAAAATGATCCCAGAGGCACGATGCATTATCGAAGCTCTTGCTATTGGTGATTTGTTGACGCTAATCACTTGACTTAAAGGCAAATCAATCGGTCGGTTGCTTTTCACAGCGGCGTCCTTTTGCAGTTGACACTCGTGCTTTTTTGAATAACGCGGTAACTCTCTGATAGGCGTTCAAAATTTAACGTCATAAGTAGTCCTACGTATTACAAATACACGAGACGGATAAATTAAGGAGTTGCTAACTAACTATTATCAAGTTTCAAAACCCCAGAAGCTTTCGACAACCAGAAGCTTTAGACAGATAGTTAATTAATTCAATAGAATTAGGATATATAGATTCGATGCTATAGCTTACGCTGAACTCAATAATAAAATAGAGTAACCATAATATTGAGTAAATAGCGCTGGCGACTTGCTACATCTCCCTAAGATGGTTTTTTATCGGGTTTAGGTCTATAGAAGTATTTTCTCTCAAATAGATCTAGATGATAATAACGGTTCAACATCTAAGGTGTATTTTAATGCAAGCCAGCATCCACTTATATTGATTATAAAGTTTGTTGCTACCAATTACAAATGAAATACTTAAAATTAGTACACCGTTAAGACTTTGCAATTTCTGTTAAATTTTGAGTGCCAACTTTTTTCTGTTATCAGCTCATAACTCATCAACCTTTATTTAATTAAATTGCAACAATATATGTCAAAGAAAAATATCGATTGCATCAGACCGCTTATAGATCAAGTGGTAATGTCAAATTGATACCACTTAAAAATAGTGATGAAGATTGACTGATGGGTAGGTATTGCGTTATAAATGCTATGATGACTTGTTATATTACGAATCGTTTTATATATAAACAAAAGTTTACTGAGTTTATCTAAAAAAAGGGTATTAAAGCGCTTAAATATAATTGCTAATTATAGTAAAGAGCTATATTTATTACTTTTAATATTAAATTTAATTATTTATTTAAGAATTTCTACCCATTTAATTATATAGATATATTAATCTATCTGTAGATTAGGATAATAATATCTTTAAAACTGAAGCTCCTTATTAATTAATTCTATAATTATGTCTTATTAATTATGAGGGGTAATATATCTCAACCTGTTAAGTATTTAACTTAAATCACAGGTTTTACCCTGTTTTATCAACTACTAAGAGGACTTTATGGCTAACGATAAAGCTTATTTAAAAGTAAATGGAGAAGAATACGAACTTCCCATGTTGGAAGGTACTTTAGGACGTCCGGTACTTGATGTGGCAGCCTTTCAAACTGCTGGGTACTGGACTTATGATCCTGGCTTTAAAGTTACGGCACCAGTTGAATCAAAAATTACATTCATTAATGGCGAAAAAGGTGAATTATTACACCGTGGCTACCCTATCGACCAGTTAGCCGATAATGCTGAGTATTTAGAAGTTTGCTATGCTTTATTACATGGCGATTTACCAAATGCTGAACAAAAAGCTGACTTCTATGAAAAGGTACGTTCTCATACAGGAGTTCATGAGCAACTACGCAAATTCTTTGATGGATTCCGCCGTGATGCACATCCAATGGCTGTTATGGTTGGTGTAGTAGGTGCTCTATCTGCCTTCTATCATGACAACTTAGACGTTACTGATGAAAAACAGCGTGATATTACTGCCATTCGCCTAATCGCTAAAATGCCAACGCTTGCTGCAATGAGTTATAAGTACACGAAGGGTGAACCTTTTATGTACCCACGTAATGACTTTAGCTATGCAGAAAACTTTTTATATATGATGTTTGCTACGCCAGCTGATATAGATTACAAAGTGGATCCTATTATTGCTAAAGCAATGGACAAAATTTTCACACTGCATGCAGATCATGAGCAAAATGCCTCTACCTCTACTGTACGTTTGACTGCTTCTACTGGTGCTAATCCTTATGCGTGTATCGCAGCAGGTATCGTTGCACTTTGGGGCCCATCACATGGTGGTGCTAATGAAGCAGTACTACAGATGCTTGATGAAATCGGTTCAGTTGAAAACGTTGATGACTTCATGGAAAAAGTGAAACGCAAAGAAGTGAAGCTTATGGGCTTTGGTCATCGCGTTTATAAAAACTTTGACCCACGCGCTAAAGTTATGAAAGAAACTTGCGATGAAGTTTTAGGTGCTCTAGGTATCTCAGATCCTAAACTTGAGCTGGCTATGAAGCTTGAAAAGATAGCACTAGAAGACGAATACTTTGTAAAACGTAACCTGTATCCTAACGTTGACTTCTACTCTGGCATTATCTTAAAAGCAATTGGTATCCCAACTTCAATGTTTACGGTTATCTTTGCCCTAGCACGTACATCTGGTTGGATCAGCCATTTACTAGAAATGCACAGTGCACCATTTAAAATTGGTCGCCCTCGTCAATTATACACCGGCGAAACCAAGCGTGACTTTGTAAAAATTGAAGACCGTAAATAATTAGCCCCCTCCTAACACTAATTACAGACTCGTAGAAGACACCGCCAATTTAAGTAATTGGCGGTGTCTTTGTTGTTTAGGTGTCTTTATTCTCTGCTAGTTATAGCCAAAGAAGTCTAAAATGGTTACAAGGCAACCGAGTGCAAGTACTACTAGAGTAGGCTTAACGAGGTTAACACTGTAACCGTTTAGTAGTTCGCTGACTATAATTAGATGGATTGGCTATTGAATAACTCCCGTGTATTTCTTGAACCGTTACTGCATAACTTGCACAATACTTTCTCACTTACACCATTTTACACATTAAAGACAAAACGCAGCTTTAAGCATTATTAGTAGATTCAATTAACTCTCTGTACTTAATATACTTAATATACTTAATTAGCTTAGTAAGCCTTCTGGGATGTTTAATCAAAGCTAGCTTTTATCCCCCTGCTCTACAATTACCTACTTTTTTAAGATATTGATGGTAAGCAGGTAGACTTACCCATATTACAGAGTTGATTATTTTGTACTATCTGACACTTCTAAAAATGGAATGCATGCCTGCCACGGCCGACAGTCACGTCCAAGCTCTCTCTGTATAAAGTAATCTTGTACCATACGTGCCTGTTGTTCAATGCCATATTTAAAAAAAGACTTACCTTCAGTCAATACGTAGCGATAACGGCGATTTATGATGGCACCTCGCACTACTTTTAAACCTTGTTGAAGTTGCCACACATGAGTCAGCTCATGTATTAACCAACTTCGTTTACCTAACGATTCATGAGTAAAGTCTTCAGACCAATCCTGCTTATTAAAATACACATTTCCGTTAGGGCTAATAGCATATCCTTTTAGCACCCAACGTGCTGTTTTGATTTTGACATTAGTCAAATCCAATGCATTGCCAAATACTGACTTAACCATTATGGCTTCAGCCGATGTCAACGCTCTTGACTTGCTTGCTCCACATATAGCATTTAGCATGTTATTAACTTTTGAGAATGTTTTTATTGTCATGCCTGTATCTCTTATTAAACCAATTCGCTAAATATACGAATAAACACCTCATGTTAGCAATTTTTATCTTATGATTACGTTATATTTCATGGTTATACCCTTGCAATTGTGTGCAATTTAAGCTGTAATCCTCTCATGTCTAATGTAAATTCAACCAAACCTCTGCACTCTGATACACCACTTGCTCAACGTCTCAGACCAAAATCGCTTAATGAGGTGATCGGTCAAACACATCTATTGGCAGAAGGTGCTCCTATCCGCCGTTTTGTCGAGCATGGTCACCTGCCCTCATTAATATTGCATGGTGAAGCTGGTATAGGAAAAACAACCATTGCTATGCTACTTGCCGATGCCGTTGGACGACCCTTTTATCCTCTGTCTGCTATAAACACTGGCGTGAAACAGCTTCGAGAAATTTTGGATGCGGGTACATCTAAGCGACCCTCAAGTAAAGGACAATCAAGCCAATCAGGTTTAGAGTTTGCTGCACCTGTGGTATTTATTGATGAGATTCATCGCTTTAACAAGTCCCAACAAGATGCTTTGCTAGGCGCTGTTGAGTCTGGCGATATTACTCTAATTGGCGCAACCACTGAAAACCCTTCTTTTAGCGTTAATAATGCCTTACTCTCTCGCTGTCAAGTGTATCGTCTACAGCCGCTTAATGACTCGCAAATCCATGCTTTACTTGAACGAGCGGTTATTGAAGATACCATTTTATCTAAAATTGATATAGAGCTTAGCGCTACGCCCGAAATTGCAAAGTTGGCACAAGGGGATGCACGTAAAGCACTGAACCTACTTGAGATGGCCGTTCAGGCATCCAACCATCAACAGCAACCCATCATTATTGATAATAAACTGATCGCTAGTGTTGCGCAAACGGCGCTACAGCGCTATGACAAAAATGGGGATCAACATTACGACATTATATCGGCAATGATTAAATCGGTTAGAGGTTCTGACCCAGATGCCGCATTATACTGGATGGCTCGCATGCTTGTATCAGGTGAACCTCCCGAGTTTATTGCCCGTCGTTTAGTCATTCTCGCCAGTGAAGATATTGGGAATGCCAATCCAAACGCTCTATTGTTAGCAGATGCCGCTTTACGTAGCGTGAAGTTGATTGGTATGCCTGAAGCAAGAATTATTCTAGGTCAAGTGGTTGTTTATTTAGCGACTTCTGCTAAAAGTAATAGTACTTACAAGGCGATTAACTCAGCCATGCAACTCGCTCAAAAAGACCAATCGCCTGTGCCGTTACACCTACGTAATGGCGTAACCGATCTTATGAAATCGCAAGGCTACGGGCACAATTATATCTATCCCCATGATTATCCTAACCACTTTATGCCGCAGCAATACCTACCTGACAGCTTGGTTGGCACACAGTTTTACGACTATGCAGATAACCAACGGGAACAACACAGTAAACAGTTCATAGCGTGGCTAAAATCGCAAGCCGCAGCGAATGAATAGGGTGTATATTTAGCATTGAATTAATATAAAAACTCTCAGTCAGACCTTAAAGTAAAACTAAGCATTCATGGCACTTACCCTGTGTAAGGGTTACAATAGTGATATTTTATCAACGCTGATTATAAACACTCACTCTTAACGATTGACTTTATTACCTATATTTATTTGAGATTCTTATGGCATTAGATAACATCACTGACATCATCGACGATATTCGTGCAGGAAAAATGGTTATTCTTATGGATGACGAAGATCGCGAAAATGAAGGCGACCTCATTATTGCTGCCACGCATGTACGTCCAGAAGACATTAACTTTATGATTACTCATGCGCGCGGATTGGTGTGTCTGACTTTAAGTGAAGCACGCTGTAAACAATTAGAGCTACCACTGATGAGTGATCGAAATGGTGCAAAATTCAGCACAAATTTCACAGTTTCAATTGAAGCGGCTGAAGGAGTTACTACAGGTATTTCAGCTGCCGATAGAGCGCGTACTGTTCATGCCGCTGTTGCCTCATCTGCAAAACCTGATGACATCGTTCAACCTGGACATATTTTTCCTATCATGGCTCAAAACGGTGGGGTTTTGCACCGTGCCGGGCATACGGAAGCAGGCTGTGATTTGGCCCGTCTTGCTGGACTTGAGCCTGCAGCTGTTATTGTGGAAATCATTAATCCTGATGGCACCATGGCTCGTCGCGATGATTTAGAAGTGTTTGCCGCTGAACATAATTTAAAAATTGGCACGATTGCCGACCTTATTAACTATCGCATTTCTAATGAGCAAACTGTCGAAGAGATAAGTCAACGTCAGTTTGAAACAGACTTTGGCACTTTCATGCTGCACCAATTCCAAGAAATTGGCAGTAAACAGACTCACATCGCCCTTGTTAAAGGAAACCTTGTCGAAGGCGTGAGCACGGTACGTGTGCATGGCTTTCACCCATTGCGAGATTTATTTTCTGCTAAAAATGATGAAACGGGTCGTAGCGGTTGGAGTGTACAAAACTCACTTAAAGAGATTAGCAAAGCAGAGCGTGGAGTGTTGGTCTGGATAGGAAATAACGATCCTGTTGATTTAGGCGACGTACTTGAACGATCTAGCAAAAATCAGTCAGTCTCTGCATTGTCCAATCGACCCTACCTTAGCATAGGCGTTGGCGCTCAAATTTTACGTCATCTCGGGGTTCGTGATATGCGCTTACTCTCTAGTCCTCTTAAATTTAATGCGCTTTCTGGGTTTGAGCTTAATGTTGTTGAATGTATAGAGTTTCCTGATCAAGAGGCCTAGCCGAATGTCTATTTAAGATGAATGCGCTTCATTACAATTACCTATAAGCTTAATTAACTATAAGACCTTAACCACCTATAAGATGCAGCCTTTAAATATTGTTGAAAAATTAACGCCTAACCTATTGCAGTCATTAAAGACTCGGCTGCAATATGTTAAATGTATTGATGGGTTTGAGCTACCTGTTACTATTATTGGTCAAGGTCAGCCAGTGTTACTTTTACATGCCTTTGGCATGGATGCCCGTCAATTTATACCTTTTATATTGCCTTTGGCTAAAAATTTCTGCTTCTATCTACCGCATTTTCGCGGCTTTGGTTTATCAGCCAACACTCCAACGACTCAATTTGATTTTATTGAGCAATATGCTGATGATGTTGAACAGCTTCTCACTTATATCTGTATCAATCACAAAACGGATGCGGTTGATGTCGCCGCAATCTCGATGGGGGCTTTGGTTATGTGGGCGTACTTTAATCGTCAACAATCAACCTCTTCCTCTCTCGGTCAAATGACCAAACCAATTAACAAGGTAAGGCGTTATCTGAATATCGATCAATCTCCTATTGTTCATAACCAACCTGATTGGCAAGGTGGCGTTTTTGGTACTAAACAAGATGACGTATTTGCTCAATTCAAAGAGGTTATGGCGGTCGCACTTCCTTATTTTAATTCTCAAAATGCGCCTCAATTTACCCATCTCCCCTACTCAGTTAAACGAAAAATTACAGAAATGGAGCGCGCCTTTTCGTTGATGTCAGTTGGACGTAAACATTCACAGTGGCTTGTGAATGCCACAAGTTATAAGCCTGCACGCAAGTTGGCATTTTACCAGCACAGCACTTGGCAACAAAAACTACGAGGCGTTCAGGCCTACATAGACCTACCTTACGATTACAGGTCCGCACTACCCAATCTTAAGACACCTATTACGATGCTAATTGGCGGACAATCGCAGTTATACGATCCCAAATGGCAATATAAAATATGTAATATGTTACCCAATGCACAAGCGATTGAAATATCTAATTCTGGACACGCCATTCCTATGGATGCGCCTCTTGCATTTATCCAAGAGTTGAAGTCGTTTTTGCATGACTATAACTATGCTTGACTATAGCGAATAGCTAGAAAGTAGCGAATAGTTAGAAAGTATTGAACCCAACGTTTGATATACTCCTACTTCCTTACCTCGTCAACAGTGCTATAAGTCACTTTATTTAAATCAATCCCCTTTTTAATCTTATTATTAGCCTAGATATGCTATTAATACTACCGTGACCGCCTATAAAAATATAAATGCAGAAAGGAGTGAGCCTATCATGTCGACGGATACATTATTTACAACAGATGACTACAACTACCCGTTATTAACTCAAGACGTCAGAGATAAGATTTCACACCTACGTCACTCGATTAAAAAACTAGAAGGCAACTTAGTTACCCCCAATGCGGATAGCAAAGCGCTTAATGAAAAGTTAACCCATAAGTTTAAAATTGACTACATTAGTGAATTAAACCCCAGTCAACTTTTAGCAACCACAACTATTTCAGGAAAGGCTTTGGTCATTGCGGGTGCGGGCTCAGGTAAAACCAAAACTTTGACTTATCGCACCAGTTATCTTATCGAAAATGGCGTATCCGCGAGTAGTATTCTTCTCCTTACTTTTACACGAAAAGCGGCCAATGAAATTAAAAACCGTGCTCAAAAACTGTTGGCAGATACCTATACCTATAGCAAAAATAGCACCAACACCAGTGGCAACACTATAAGTACGAATGATAACCTCGTCGATATGAGTCATTTCAGTCAATTAACCAGTGGCACTTTCCATTCATTTTGTAATATGCTGTTGCGTCGCTACTCAGGATTACTAGGTATTAACCCTAAATTTACAATTTTAGACACTGCTGACAGTGAAGATGCTATTGATCTAATTTGTAAAGAGAATAACTATGCCGCGAAAAATGCAAAGCAGGCATTTCCGCGTAAAAAGACATTACAAACTATCATTTCAACGTCAAGAAATCGCCGAATTCTTATTCGTCATTTAGTTGAAAATGACTACCCTGATATTGCCATCCATATTCCAGTTATTGAAAAGCTTGCCGAGGAATTTCATAAATACAAGCGTGCCCACCACCTTTACGATTTTGATGACATTATCAGCCAAGTAGTCACTCACTTAAAAAGCAATAAATCCTTCAAAAAAGCGGTGCAGGATACCTATCGTCATGTCATGGTGGATGAATATCAAGATACCAACATTCCTCAAAAACAGCTAATTGATTTAATCTGTAAGACTGATACTCCTTATAAAGACAGCTCATTAATGGTTGTAGGCGACGATAATCAAAGCATTTATGCCTTTCGAGGGGCCAACTACAAAAACATACTGCTATTTGGCGACACTTATCCCGATGCCAAGTTAATAAAACTTGAGCAAAATTATCGAAGTACGCCTGCCGTACTTGACTATATCAATGCGCTGTCAGAACAAATTACCTTAGGTTATCAAAAGAAGCTTTTTTCAGATCTACCAATTGCCGGCCACAAGCCAGTATTTTGCCGACAAAGTAACGAAGCAGCAGAAGCTAAGTTTATAGCCGACACTCTCATTGAGCTAAAACCCGAACTCGACTATAACGACTTTGCCGTGCTTTGCCGTACCTCTTTTCAGTCCAACCACATTCAGCTTGAGTTTATGGAAAGAGGTATTCCTTTTATCGTTGTCGGAGGTATTAAATTTATTGAAAAACGTCATATTAAAGACGTATTGGCTTTTGTAAAAATACTGTACAATCCAAATGACACCATTTCATGGCACCGTATCTTAACTATATTTAAAGGTGTTGGTCTAGTGACCGCAACGAGATTAACAAACGCTATTAATGCTAGTAATAACTCTCTTGAACCACTACTTGATCCTACATTCAATAAAAAAAATGAGCAATTGAGTGACTTGTATCACATCCTTACCAAAGCCAGTCAATCCGAAACAGTTTTAGTAACCATCGAACAAATTATTGACTTTTACGTTCCTATTTTAAAAACCTTAGAAGAGAATTGGCGTGAACGTGCTGAGGATTTCCGTGTGTTAAAGAATCTTGCCGCAGAGCACGTCAGTATGGATAACTTTTTAGAGCACTTAGCACTCGATCCACCTAATGATTCTGTAGCAACGCTGGATAAACCGGCGTTAGAAAACGAAGATTCGGTTACCATATCCACCATTCACAGCGCTAAAGGTCTTGAATGGTCTGTGGTATTTCTAAATGCGTTAGTCGATGGCCTAATGCCTCATTATCGCTCGTCAGATGACTTTGAGGCAATGGAGGAGGAGCGTAAGTTATTTTATGTGGCATGTAGCCGTGCGAAATTTCGATTGTACCTCACTGCCCCAGACTACTTTGCAAGCTATTCTGGATACTTTGATAAGGTATCGCGATTTGTTGCTGAAGTGCCCGCAGATAAAGTGATTTACAGGGAGACGAAAAAAAGCGTTACGCCAGAAAATAAACCACAATGGTGGTAGCCTATTTAGGTTATCAAACAATTCAGAAGCCCCTAAAAACCGTTTGTCGGAAAATAAACTTATGCCATCTGTTTTTAAGCAGAGTTGGCATGCCGTGTCATATTCTAATGACCAATTAAAACTTATACTCGAAATATATCAATAAGTTTACCTATTTATGTTTAACCCTTTCAATTGCTTAATTTCTGCATACTTATTAAAGGATCAGACTTTCATTCAATTATACAAATATACTTCTTAAATTTGTTAGACAACCTAAATGTTAGCAAGAGAACACGTTATAAAAGGTAAACAGTCTTTTGAATTTTTGAGTATAGCTCCAAATCGTTAACAATAATAATAGAGAGCTAACATGAGCTTAATAATAAAACAGCCTCCATTCATAACTAAAATCAGTTGCATCTTAGTTATTGGTCTATCGTCAGGATGCGCAAGTATAAACTCTGGCTTAGACTCCGGCGACTTACCACCTTATGGTGCTTTTGTTGCTGATAATGGTATGCAATTTAATGTACAACCGCTCACTGCAACTAACTTACCAAGTGTTGACTCTATAAGTGGCACATACAGCAGCTCTCAAGCGACCTATAATTCAGAAGGTCACGCAAGCCGTTCGCAAGTGCAAGATTTGTTAAGAACATCGAAATCTTTCAATTATAGTATCAGTCCAGGGGATGTGCTAGATATTAAGCTCCTTAGCTACCCTGAAATAATGTCAAACTCTTATCCTAACTCTAATAATCCTTATGCTTCTGGATATCCAGTTGACCAACAGGGCTATATTCAGTTTCCACTAATTGGACGTATCAAAGCAAGTGGGCTTAGCGTCTCTCAGTTTACTACTAATTTACGTACGAGATTACAACGCTATCTAAAGTATCCTGATCCGCAAGTTAAAATCTTAAATTACCGCGGTAATAAGTTTTTTATTGATGGTGAGGTAAAAAACCCGGGCGAATTTAGCATTGCAGACACCCCTGTCTCCCTTTATAGCGCAATATCTTTAGCGGGCGGGGCAAACCCATCTGGAGATGCCAATAATATTGAGCTTATTCGACAAGGTGTCCGATATAAGTTAGGGCTGCGAGACCTTCAAAAGATGGGCGTGTCTGCCAGTCAAATTTATTTGCAAGATGGCGACTCTATTCACATTAATAACAAAGACCGTAATAAAGTATATGTACTTGGCGAGTTTGGTAACGTTGAACCTCTAGAAATACCTGATCAAGGCATTAGCCTAGCTCAAGTAATTGGCGAAGCAAAGGGATTGGACTCTCGTACAGCTAACGCGGCAAAAGTTTATGTGGTCCGTGATCACGGAAGGTCTGCTTACACCGATATCTACTACGTTGATTTACAGCAAGTGACCAATTTGGCGCTCGCAAATCGATTCGAGATGCAGTCTAATGATATCGTTTATGTTGACCCAACCGGTTTAACCCGTTGGTCACGATTTATTAGTTCGATATTACCTTCGGCCTCAACCATTTCCATTTTGTCAGGTTTATAACCACTTTATCTGATTTCTTACGTATTTAAAAAGGTGACAGGTTACTATTGCCATGGCTTTGAATAACATTTTAGTAGTTTGCGTGGGCAATATCTGTCGTAGTCCAATGGCAAAAGCGATACTGCAATCACGGTATCCAAACAAAAAAATAGATTCAGCTGGAATTTCAGCAGTTATTGGCCATCCAGCTGACCCAAATGCCATTAAATTAATGGCAGATAGCAGTATTGATATTACCGATCATATCGCTAAACAGATTAATGAAGACATGGTTTTAAATTCAGATTTGATTTTAACAATGACAGACAGTCAAACCAAATGGATTGTGTCCAAATGGCCTTATTGCCGTGGTAAAACTTTCAGATTGGGGGTATGGCGTGACAAGGATATTGCAGACCCATATAGACGTGGAGAAAGCGCTTTTGAAAAAGCCTATCATGATATCACTGAAAGTTTAGCAGACTGGCAGGATAGACTTAATTAATCCTTAATCTCAAATATTTTGAGCATTTAATTATTTTGACCATTTAATATTAGTGATAATTTATGAGTATCAACGAATCAAAGCCGACTAATACGTCAAAAAACACATCCAATCACAATGAAGACAACAAAGAAGTTGATCTTCTATTGCTACTTTCGTTCATCATACGTGGCTGGAAAACCGTCCTTATTTGTGCATTGTTAGGCTTACTGTTGGGTATTATTTATAGCCGTTATGTGCAGCCGACTTATCAAACTGATGCCTTGGTACAAATTGATGAGAAGTCAAAGGGCATTACAGGTCTGGGGGCTAATATTTCAGACTTAGTCGGTGAAGATGTTAGCCCAGCACAAACGGAGCGTGAGTTAATTAACTCTAGAATGGTTCTACAACCGGTTGTTGATGCTTTGCAATTAGATATTTCCCTTAGCGACCCAAATATAGGGTTTATCGATCGCATACAAAGTGGTAGTGTGCCCACCCAAATTAATACTGAAAATAACGTTACCCTTGACACCGTTAGTGGCCCAGTCAGTGTGAGCGCTTTTGAAGTTCCTCAAGCCTATATTGGTAAAGAGTTTCAATTAACTTCTACAGAAACGGGTTTTCAATTAAGCCATGGCACTGATAAATTTAACGGACAAATCGGCAAGCCAACAACGTTTAGTACTAAAAATGGCGAGATACATATTCATGTGCAGTCTTTACCCACTAACCCATATCCAATCAATATATCTAAACAGTCTGTTAAAGCAGTAACGGATGCTCTCAATAGTGCTTTATCAGTTTCAGAGCGTGGTAATCAAACGGGCATTATTCAGTTAACACTCACTGGGCCTAATCAAGACCAAGTAACCAACATACTTGAACATATTGTTACCTCATATGTCAACAAAAACCAAGATCGAGGCTCACAACAGACCACGACAACTATTGAGTTCATGGAAAGTCAAATACCTGAGCTTAGAAAAACGCTTGAAGAATCAGAGGCAGCCTTTAATGAGTTCCGTGAAAAATATGGCACGATTGACGTCTCCAAAGAAGCTGAATTATTGCTTACAGAAAACTCGCGTATTGACACCCAACTCAATCAACTTAACTTGAAAAAAGCCGAGTTAGAGACTTTTTACACCTCTGAACACCCCCTTGTTACTCAGATTAAAGAGCAGCTTGATGTGCTGAACCAACGAAAACAAGAAATTCAAAAAACCACAGCTCAATTACCTGAAATTCAGCGCCAATTTATGCAACTCTCTGAAGACATGGGGATAAATCGTGAAATATATCTCACTATGCTCAAAAACTACGAGCAGCTAAAGATTGCACGAGCTGGCGAGATTGGTTATGTGAGTGTTATCGATAGGCCTATTAGTACCTTTCAACCCATTGCGCCAAAAAAACAGCAGATTTGGATTTTAGCATTATTGATAGGCACGATTTTAGGAAATGCTATTGTATTACTTAAAAACTTAATGCGCAACACAGTTAATGATCCAGAAATTATTGAGGCTAAAACCGGTGTACCGGTCATTGCCACAATCCCCCGCTCTAAGGCAACTCAACGCCTAGGAAAACATAAAAAAGGGGGAGATCGTTTGCTGGCGATGGTTGACCATAATAGCTTGAGTTATGAGGGTATCAAAAGCCTTAGAACTTATCTAATGTATGGTATGCCCAATGCTAATCCAGCGGGGAAACCAACTTCTAATACCCCACAAGGCCAAGTGATCTTAATTAGTGGTGAAAGTCCTGATATTGGAAAATCTTTTATAACCGCAAACCTAACAGAAACATTCTCGCAATTGGACAAGAAAATCTTGCTCATTGATGGTGATATGCGCTTAGGAGAACTGCATAAAACGTTTAGCGTATCTGAAAATACTGGGTTATCTGATTACCTATTAGCCGATAACGCTCAGCCCAAAGGTTACATACAGAAGACGAGTTTTGAGAATATCGACTTCATGCCGCGTGGTAGCCACCCGCACAACCCTTCATCTCTACTGTCTACTGATCGTCTTGAAGTCCTCATGTTACAGCTGGTTTCAATGTACGATTATATTATTATAGACTCTCCGCCTGTGTTGGCTGCAACTGATGCCATTATTATTGCACAGTATGCTGATAAAGTGCTTATGGTCACAAGATATGGTCAGTCTATACAAGGACAGTTAGCGTATGCTATTAAACAGATGAATAAAGGCAATATAACTGTTGATGGTATTGTTCTCAATGACATGACAAAAAGCCTGATGGATAAATACAGCTACCATTACTCATACGCTTACACACCCAATAACGCTACTAAAAAATAGCTTTTAAACATAAGTAACGTAGATATGACGACTCAGCATAAAGCAAAGCAAACAATGACACACGAAAATAAGAGTACTCAGCATTCGGCTGGCGCTTTTAGTGTGACTAATAGTGCAGGTATCTCATTACATAACATAAACCATTTGGTTGGATGGTTTTTAGCGTTACCGCGTAATGTTAAGCAAGCCATCTTAATTATCTCAGATTATATAGCATCGATATTCTGCTTATTTATAGCATTATCACTTCGGTATGATAGCTTCGCCTTTCATATCAGCCCTATAAAATTAGCGGCCTATGCATTAATTCCTATTATTGGCCTGTACGCTATTCGTTTCTATAAAGGGGTATCACGCGTATTCTTTGATACGGATATGCGTCGGGTGTTAATGCTTTTTGTTGGTTTATTAATTGTATTTGCTTTTACTAATATTGCAGGTTGGTCAAAAGATATACCTCGTTCTGTACCTTTGATTCACTTATTTTTATTGCTTATTTGGGTATGGTCTAGTCGTTTGACACTGTATGTATTGTTAACAAAATCACAAGGTAAAAGCCTAAAGAATAGTGGTAATAGCGATCATCTTGATAATGTGATTATCTATGGCGCTGGTTCATCGGGTAAAGAATTATTTGAAGCGCTGCAAGTTTCAAACCGTTATAACGTTGTGGCTTTTGTCGATGATGACTCAAGGTTGACAGGTGGACGTATATTAGGTAAGCAAATCTACCTTGCATCCGATTTAAAGGCATTGGTAAAAGACCTTAAAGTGTCACAAGTATTTCTGGCAATGCCCTCTATACCCCGAGCGAGAAGACGCGAGATTATTGATGGTTTGACCGATATTTCTATAAAGATTAAAGAGCTGCCAAGCTTGCAAGAAATTGCAGAGGGAAAAGTTACTGTCAGCACTATGCGACGTGTCGACATACTAGATGTACTTGACCGCCAAACCGTAGAACCTGACACTCAGTTATTGCATCAAGACATAAAAGATAAAAGTGTGGTGGTAACTGGTGCTGGCGGCTCTATTGGCAGTGAGCTTTGTCGGCAAATCTTGAAGAATCAGCCACGCTGTTTGGTGCTTTATGAACTATCTGAATACGCTCTATATTCTATTCATCAAGAGTTAATGGTGCAACAAAAAGATATACCATTAGCCGAGCAAATACAAATTGTCGCTCTGATTGGTAATGTTACCAACGAAGATAAGTTAAGAGATGTCTTTGACACATATCACGTTGATACTGTTTATCATGCCGCAGCTTACAAACACGTACCTATCGTTGAGCATAACCCTTTTGAAGGAGCTATAAATAATACAAAAGGGACTTATCATTGTGTAAAAGCCGCTATTGAGGCACATGTTGCTACGTTTGTGCTTATCTCTACTGATAAAGCTGTACGCCCTACTAATATTATGGGGGCATCAAAACGCTTGGCTGAACTGGTATGCCAAGGGTTTAGTAACGAGTTGTTGAAAAATAGCGATTCTCAGAAGTCCCCTACTCGTATCAGCATGGTGCGATTTGGCAATGTATTAGGGTCATCAGGTTCGGTAGTGCCATTATTTACCCGTCAAATCGAACAAGGTGGACCAATAACTGTTACACACTCTGATGTGACTCGCTACTTTATGACCATACCCGAAGCCGCTAATTTAGTCATTCAAGCGGGTGCTATGGCGAAAGGTGGCGAGGTTTTCGTATTGGATATGGGTAAACCAGTAAAAATTGTGGACTTAGCCCGTCGTATGATTCACTTGAGCGGATTTAATGTAAAAGAGGATAGTAATCCTGAAGGAGATATCGAGATTGTATTCACGGGTCTACGTCCTGGCGAAAAGTTATATGAAGAGCTTATCATTGGTGAGGACAATGTAGAGACTACTCATCATCCTCTAATCATGCAGGCTATTGAGCACAGCTTTCCACTTAGTAGTATTGAGAATACTATTAACGAATTTGCCATAAGAGCACAAAAACACGATATAGAGTGGCTTAAACAGCAATTTAAACATTACGTAGAAGGCTATCAAGAAAACACGACTACTTAAGAGTGGCAATACCATAATAAAAATTGAATCACAATTAACTCCATAATCATTATTAGTAAAGGATAATTTTAATGAACACTTTAAGCATTGATAACCTCCGGATTGCAGTAATTGGACTAGGCTATGTTGGCCTTCCCTTGGCTGTGGAGTTTGGTAAAAAGCTACCAGTAACTGGCTTCGATATTAATGATGTACGTATTAAAGAATTGAACTCCGGTACAGATCATACATTAGAAGTAAGTGATGCTGAACTCGCAGACTCAAAACAGTTGAAATTTAGCTCTAATATCAACGACTTAAAAGATTGTAACTTTTTTATTGTTACGGTACCAACGCCTATAGATGCCCATAAACAACCAGATTTAACCCCTCTTGTTAAAGCTTCTACAGCAATTGGCAGTGTGTTAAGCAAAGGTGATATTGTCGTATATGAATCTACAGTATATCCAGGAGCTACTGAGGAGGTCTGCATACCAGAGTTAGAACGCTCATCAAAGCTTAAATTTAACCAAGATTTTTATGCAGGATACAGTCCAGAGCGCATTAACCCAGGTGATAAAGAGCACCGTGTAACAAATATTTTAAAGGTCACTGCGGGTTCGACCCCAGAAGTAGCAGACTTTATAGATGACGTTTATAACTTAATTATCAAAGCGGGAACACATAAAGCAGAATCAATAAAGGTTGCTGAGGCCGCTAAAGTCATTGAAAACACTCAGCGCGATGTAAATATTGCATTGATTAACGAGTTAGCAGTTATATTTAATAAAATGGGTATCGATACAGAAGCTGTATTAACAGCAGCGGGAACCAAATGGAATTTTTTACCCTTCCGCCCTGGTCTAGTTGGTGGACATTGTATCGGGGTTGACCCTTACTATTTAACTCATAAAGCACAAGCCATTGGTTACAACCCAGAAATTATTTTAGCAGGAAGACGTCTTAATGACAGTATGGGTGAATACGTCGTTACCCAGCTTATAAAAATAATGCTAAAAAGACGCATTCATGTCGATGGCGCTAAAGTTTTAATTATGGGGCTTAGCTTTAAAGAAAACTGCCCTGATGTGCGTAATACCAAGGTAATTGATATCGTGCATGAACTACAAGAATATAATATTCAAGTAGATGTTGTGGACCCGTGGGTAGACCCAAGTGAGGCTGAACATGAATATGGAATTAAGCCAATAAATGACATCTCTATGCTATCCAACGATTACGACGGAATTATCATGGCAGTGGCCCACCAAGAGTTTAAAGAAATGGGAGTTGATAAAGTAAGATCGTTAGGCAAATCTGAGCATGTCCTTTATGATCTGAAATATGTATTTGATAAAGACCACAGTGATCTTCGCCTTTAACTAAGTTAATAACCTTGGAATATATATCATGACACAATTTGATAATACCAAAAAAACACTAATGGAACATCCAAAAACTTGGTTAGTAACCGGGGTTGCAGGGTTTATTGGCTCAAACTTATTAGAGACACTGTTAAAGCTGAATCAGACTGTGGTTGGTTTAGATAACTTTGCAACAGGGTATCAAAAAAATTTAGACGAAGTTCAAAATCTGGTATCTCATGAACAATGGCAACGCTTTAGATTTATTGAAGGCGATATCAGAGACTTCAAGACCTGTACAAACGCTTGCTCTGGGGTCGATTATGTATTGCATCAAGCCGCACTAGGTTCTGTACCTCGCTCAATTAAAGATCCGATAACCACCAATGATGTTAATATTTCCGGTTTCTTAAATATGCTTACCGCTGCTCGAGATGCGGAGGTTGAAAGTTTTACATACGCGGCAAGTAGCTCGACTTATGGAGACCATCCTGGATTACCGAAAGTAGAAGAGACCATTGGTAAGCCACTGTCTCCTTATGCCGTCACTAAGTATGTCAACGAGCTATATGCCAATGTATTTGCAACTGTCTACGGTTTTAACAGCATAGGGCTACGTTATTTTAATGTTTTTGGTAAGCGTCAAGATCCTGGCGGTGCCTATGCTGCTGTTATCCCTAAATGGACCGCTGCAATGATTATCGGTGATCCTGTCTATGTAAACGGTGATGGCGAAACTAGCCGAGACTTTTGCTATATAGATAATACCGTGCAAATGAATATTTTAGCAGCCACGACTCAGAATGCGGATGCCAAAAATCAAATCTATAACGTAGCCGTAGGCGATAGAACGACGCTTAACGAGCTATTCAATGCCATTAAATCTGCACTGGATGATAATGCAATTACTTATAAAGATGAACCAGTCTATCGCGACTTTAGAGAAGGCGACGTTAGGCATAGTCAAGCAGACATTAGTAAAGCCATAAACATGCTTGGATATAGGCCAATATTCAATATTAATAAAGGTATAGATGAAGCAATTGCTTGGTTTGTTAAGCATAAACACGTTCTTTAAATTAATTTAAAAATAAGAGGTATACATCAATGAAAAATTTTGCGCTAATTGGGGCCTCGGGATATATTGCACCCCGCCACATGAAAGCTATAAACAATACTCATAATAACCTTATTGCAGCTTATGACCCTAACGACTCTGTAGGGATAATTGATAGTTATTTCCCAGAGGCTCATTTTTTTACGGAGTTTGAGAGATTTGATAGGCATATTGATAAGTTAAGCAGGCATCCGAACAATCAAAAGATTGATTACATGTCTATATGTTCACCAAACTATTTACATGATTCGCACATGCGATTTGCTTTAAGAAATGGAGCAGATGCCATTTGTGAAAAGCCATTAGTACTTAATCCTTGGAACATCGATGGTTTAGTAGATATTGAAAAAAGTACAGGACATAAAATCAACACTATATTACAGTTAAGACTTCACCCTTCTATTATAGATTTAAAACAGAGGGTTCAAAGCAAAAGTATTTCTAAAAAATATGAAGTAGATTTAACATATATAACAGCTCGAGGACGTTGGTATTTACAATCATGGAAAGGAGATTCAAAAAAGTCTGGTGGTATAGCTACTAATATTGGGGTTCATTTCTTTGACATGTTGCATTTCATCTTTGGTAAGTTACAAGATAATATTGTTCATTTCTCTTCTGAAACTACTGCTGGTGGATATTTGGAGTATGAAAATGCTCGTGTCCGTTGGTTCCTGTCAATAGATGTTAAAGATATACCTGAAGAGATTCTTTCTACGGGGCAAAGAACTTTTCGTTCTATCACTGTAGATGGTAAAGAAATCGAGTTTTCAGGAGGATTTACTGATTTACACGATCGCAGTTATAAAGAAATTCTTAAAGGTAATGGTTTTGGCCTAGAAGAAAATAGAACCGCTATAAATACGGTTGCTCATATTCGGGATGCAAAAAGTATTGGATTAAAAGGTGAGTACCACCCCTTTTTAAAAAATAAAATCTAAAATAAATATACAAGGTATAAAAATGAGTAATTTCTATCGACATCCTACTGCAATTATTGATGACGGTGCTTCAATTGGTGAAGAAAGTAAGGTTTGGCACTTTGTGCATATATGTGCTGGTGCTGTCATCGGTAAAAAATGCTCTATGGGTCAAAATGTTTTTATAGGTAATAAAGTTATCATTGGTAATGACTGTAAAATACAAAATAATGTTTCTATCTATGACAACGTTACTCTTGAAGATGGTGTTTTTTGTGGACCCAGCATGGTATTCACCAATGTTTATAACCCGCGCTCATTTGTAGATAGAAAGTCAGAATATATGAGCACATTTGTTAAAAAAGGAGCAACCTTAGGAGCTAATTGTACAATAGTATGTGGAATAACTATTGGTGAGTTTGCATTTATCGGCGCTGGCTCTTTAGTCAATAAAGATGTGCCTGATTATGCTCTACTAGTTGGTGTACCGGCTAAACAAATTGGATGGATGAGCGAATTTGGCGAACGTTTAAACCTACCAGTTAAAGGTAATGGAGAAGCCATTTGTACCCATACAGGTACTAAATATATTCTTAATGATAGTAAGTTGACTAAGGAGATATAGACATGAAATTTATTGACTTAGCTGCTCAACAGGAACGCATAGGCGATAAAATCCAAGCTAATATCCAAAAAGTGTTAACACATGGCCAATATATATTAGGCCCTGAAGTAGATGAGCTTGAAGAAAAGCTATGCGAGTATAATGGGGCCAAATATTGTATTACTTGTGCTAATGGTACAGATGCTTTGCAAATTTCTTTAATGGCATTGGGTGTAGGGCCCGGAGACGAAGTAATAACCCCTGGATTTACCTATATTGCTACAGCTGAAACAGTTGCCTTATTAGGTGCAACCCCTATATATGTAGATATTGATGCAAAGACCTATAACATAGACGCCACGCTTTTAGAAGCTGCTATTACCTCTCGTACTAAAGCAATTATTCCAGTTAGCTTATACGGTCAATGTGCAGATTTTGACGCTATCAATGCCATAGCAGATAAACATAATTTACCTGTTATTGAGGATGGTGCTCAAAGTTTTGGAGCAACTTATAAAGGTAAAAAATCTTGTAATTTAACAACTATAGGTTGCACAAGCTTTTTTCCTAGCAAACCTTTAGGTTGCTATGGGGATGGGGGTGCTATATTTACTAATAACGAAGACTTAGCAACTATTATTCGGCAAATTGCACGTCATGGGCAAGATCGAAGATATCATCACATACGTATTGGTGTGAATAGTCGTCTAGATACACTACAGGCTGCTATTTTATTACCAAAATTAGAAATCCTTGATGATGAAATAAAAGCGAAACAAAAACTTTCTAGCACCTATACAGAACAATTAAATAATTTCGGTATTACCACAACGCCACTAATTAGACCCTATAATGAAAGTGCCTGGGCGCAATATACAATACAAACTGAAAATCGTGATGTTTTGCAATCGGAATTGAAAAAGCAAAACATCCCCACTGCAGTGCACTACCCTATCCCTCTTAATAAACAACCCGCTGTTTCTGATAGTTCTAGTAAATTGCCAGTTGGTAATTTGGTTTCAAAAAAAGTCGTTAGTTTGCCGATGCATCCCTATTTGAGTGAGGAAGATCTGTGTACTATAGTTAATCAAATAAAAAGTTTAACTCCGGAACTTTAAAACTTATGATAAAGAAAGAATGATTCAAATATGAATATATTTTGGCAAAGAGTATTAACTGTAGCCTCTGGAACAGGAATAGCTCAACTAATACTATTAGCAGTTTTACCTATCTTAACTAGAGAAATAAATAAAGAGATTATGGGTGGTTACTTCTATGGTATTAGTGTTGCTACTATTTTTGTAGTAATAGGAAATCTTAGACTAGATATGGCTATCTTTATTGAAGATTCCATTAAAGGCAGTTTGGAGGTGTTAAGAACATCAATACTTGTTGCAGTTTTAACCAGTTTAATTTTTGCACTTATTACTATAATACTAAATTATTTTGAAGTCTTAGAGTATAGTATTTATTTTTGGCTGTCAGTATCTATTATACTATTTGCATTAAGCTTTAACTCTGTATTGCAATCCATTTATATACAGAATACTGAATATAAGAAACTAAGTCTTAATAAAATATTTCAAGCACTATTAATAAGTGTTGGTTTACTACTATGTGCTAAAGTCTCGCCTTCTGGAGAAAATCTTTTAGCATTCCATGCCCTAGGTTTGATCTCCTCATGTGCTTTATTAATACTACTTTTACCTACTTTAAAGGAATCCAAGTTATTTCATGTAAATTTGGAAAAGTCTAAAGAAGTTCTTATTAAGCATAAGAACTTCCCACTAATTTCAATGCCCGCAGGTTTAATAAACAGCTTAGCTATACAGTTGCCAATTATTATTATAGGTTTTAAGTTTGGGACAAGTGCAGTAGCTATTTATGCGTTAATGTCTAGAGTAATGCTAGCCCCCATATCTTTAATCGGAGGCTCCATACTTTCTGTTTTTAAAGAAAAAGCAGCTACCGAATTTAGACTTACAGGACAATGCACTAAAAGTTATGTAGAGACTTTTAAATCTTTGTTTTCAATTTCAATAATACCTTTAATAGTCGCTATATTATTTATAGAACAAATTTTTATTTTTATTTTTGGTGCGAATTGGGCTGATTCAGGGGCCTTAGCGCAAATAATGCTTCCAATGTTTTTTTTAAAATTCATTTCAAGTCCATTAAGCTATACTTTTTTTATTAGCAATGGTCAGAAGTATGATTTAATCTGGCAAATTTCACTCTTAACTTTTACCTTGATTTCTTTTTTAACCACTGATGATATTTTCTCTGCTGTTAAGCTATACTCAATCATATATTCATTTCACTATATCGTGTATTTAGCTATGTCTTATACCCTTTCAAAAGCTAAAACAGCTAGGACTATTAATTAATATGTGGATACACTAATGCAGTTAAAAAACCTCCAAATTTACATCTTTACTGTATTTGTATTCTTCTCTTTTCAACCATTTTTTGTGTGGGAAAGATCATGGATGTTTACCTTAGTCTCAGCGGCATTTGTTGCGACATGCTTATTTACTAAGCCGAAAACAAGTTTAGATGTAAGAGTGCTTTTTTATATTATTTTTGTAGCAATGTTTTTTACCTATTTAATGATGCCTTTCAGACAGTATGACTTTTTTAGTCTTAAACATATTTTATATATGTCAATGCTTATACTAGGAGTTCTATGGCTGAATAAAGATTTAATAAGAGTATGGAATAACGTCAAATATATTATATTTATAATTACCTTGCTAAGCATCATATCTATTATATTATTTTACTTAAAAGCGCCATTCCCAGATTATCAAATACCACAAGAAACACGTTTAAAATCTACAGATGTATACAAAATATACTATGGAATGGCATATTTAAATACCCAGCTATACAATATTAGCGGCATTAATATCATTAGAAATATTGGTTGGTTTGGTGAGCCTGGCCATTTTGGTTTATACCTGTGTATCCTTTTAGCTGCAGAGAAAGAACCTTTCAAAGGTAAAATAAATAAAACGTTAGTCCTTGGTATCATTTCTACTTTTTCAGCGGCCGCATATTTCATATTTCTATTAATTCTATTAATAAAGTCAAACAAAACCAATTTCTTGATTAGGACAATTTTTCTTTCTCCGATAATTATCCTGTTATTTTTTAATGAAAGTTTTTTAAAAATACTTAACTTTATGACCTCAAAATTCCAAGGTGATGACTTATTGGATGAAAGGTCTCAACTAGATATGTCTGCTTTCAATCTTGATAATTTTGACATTATATTTGGTTTAGGCAATAAAGTTCTTGAGCACTATAATATGTTTTCTTCCGATATTAGAGCATTCTTATTAAAGTATGGTTATTTATCAATTATCTTTTTCATAATAGGAATTACCCCTACTATTCTACAGATTTTAAAAACTAAGGAATTCAAAACACTTGGAGTTTTTTCATTCCTAATATTTGCCTTAGCTATTCATCGTTCATGGATGTTAGATACTTTCTACGTATGGTTCTTCATCTTAATAATATTACTCAAAAGTATATATATAAACCCAAGAGGTTCTTATAATGTGTAGCAGACCTAAGTATATTGTTTTGGTTTCTATGGATATAGGTGGCGCTGAAAAAAGATTTGTTGATATCTTCAAATCGTTATTGCACAAAGATAATAATATTTTTTTAGTTATTAGCGCCAAACTTTACAGCAAATTAGATTTTGAAAATGAAGATAACATTGTAATTATTGGTAAACCAAATGATAGTTTCCTAACTTTTATATCAAACTATTATGCATGGTTGAAAAACCTTAAAAATATTAAAGCAAATTTTCACTATCCGATGAATTGCCTGTTTTTTTTGCATTGGTTTAAGCCCCATAATATAACCATGTCTCTAACTAATTGCTATTATGCTCCATCTTTAAAAACTTTTAACCGTTCAAGAGTTCGTCAATTTATATCCCTTTTTTTTGTTTCAAAAGTCGACATCCTTAATCCTGATATTTTTAACAAAGTATCTAGTTACAAATTAATAAAAAGCTCTAAACTTTTTCTAACACCTAATGGTACCTATGTTTATCCGAAAGCTATTGAATTACAAACCAAGAAACCGCTATATGGCTATATCGGTAGATTAATTAATGGCAAAGGCGTAGAAAAGCTACTTGATATTATTCCTGACATATGGAATCTTATAAAGTTAGAAGTGACAGAAGACTTTAGTTTTTTTATTGCCGGCTATGGCCCCTTAGAAGATTCAGTCAAGTATAAAGTCAAACTATTAGAAGAGTTAGGTATACCAATTATATTTTATGGATACGTACCTGCTGAGCAAATACTTAGTAAAGCTAGACTGGTTTTTTCTCTTCAGGAAATAACAAATTATCCGTCACGAGTTGTCGCTGAGGCTATATTGAATGGTTGTAGTGTGTTAGTAAGTGATACTGGAGATTCTCGTAACTTTGGTAATTTCGAAAATGGTTTAGATTATATATCTCCTAACCTATCCGCATCAGAAATAGCAGAATTAATTATTGAGACCGAACATAACTATAACGATAACACTCAATTTAACTCTATAGTCAGTGAGGCTGGCTTACAAAGGTTTTCAAGCCCCAAAGTTATAGATTACTTCCATCGTATGCTTCAAAAATAGAGATATGAACTATGAAGTTTCTAATTATCGCAAGCTATCCTGTCTCACTCCTTAAATTCCGTGGTGCATTGATCAATGCCCTTCATAACCAAGGTTTTGAGATTCATATAGCAGCACCTGAGTTTGACAACTTTCCGAAGGAGTTCCAGAAGCTTCAAGCACTTGGTTATATAGTGCACAATATACCAATGCAGCGTACTGGTACTAATCCTATTAATGATGCCAAAACATTAGCCGCATTATATTTTTTAGCAAAGAAAATTAAACCCGACTATGTAATGAGCTATACCATAAAACCTGTTATTTATGGAACGATCGCATCGTGGCTTGCTAAAGTACCAAACCGCTTCGCATTAATCACTGGACTCGGTTACGCATTCCAACAAGTAGAAGAAACTGCAAAACGTAGTAAGTTACAAAAGCTGATACATAGTCTTTATAAACAAGCGTTATCTAAAGCTGATAAAGTGTTTTTCCAGAACCCTGACGATTTGCAGCTTTTTAAGAACCTAAATTTAATTTCATCAACTACCTCTGTCGCACTTGTTAATGGATCAGGAGTTGATGTTATGGAATATGATATTGCACCGCTTCCATTAAAAGATGATAAACCTAAGATTAGGTTTTTATTAATAGCTCGACTGCTCGGCGACAAAGGTGTTAGAGAGTATGCTGAAGCATCTAAAATTATTAAATCTAAATATCCGCAAACCCAATTTGACTTAGTAGGCTGGATAGATGAAAACCCTGATGCTATACAGCAGCATGAGCTCGATAGCTGGGTAGACAATAAGATATTTAATTTTTGGGGTAAGTTAGATGATGTAAAACCAGCCATTGCAGCTAGCTCAGTTTATGTATTACCTTCATACCGAGAGGGTACTCCTCGCACAGTCCTAGAAGCTATGTCCATGGGTCGCCCTATTATTACCACTGATGCACCGGGTTGTCGAGAGACTGTTATAAATGGCTATAATGGCTATCTCGTTGCTATTAAATCTGTAGATCAATTAGCGATAGCAATGGAGCAGTTTATAAAGCATCCAGATTTAATAATTTCAATGGGAAAAGCCTCTCGTCAATTAGCAGAAAAAAAGTTTGACGTGCATAACGTGAATAAATCTATGCTTACTGAAATGGGATTATAATAATAGGTAACTCTATGCTAAAACGCCTCTTTGATATTACTGCCAGTTCGGCAGCTCTTGTACTGCTCGCTCCTGTATATACGGTAATCGCATACAAAGTTAAGAAAAATCTCGGCTCGCCCGTTTTATTTCGCCAAACTCGTCCAGGTTTGCACGGTGAGCCTTTTGAAATGATTAAGTTTCGCACCATGAGAGACGCAACAGACGATCAAGGACACCCCTTACCTGACAGCGAGCGTTTGACCGAATTTGGGAAAAAGCTACGCGCTACAAGTTTAGATGAGCTGCCTGAGTTTTGGAACGTGCTAAAAGGAGATATGAGCTTAGTAGGCCCTCGTCCCCTACTTATGCAATATGTGCCTCTTTATAATAAAGAACAAGCACGCCGGCATGAGGTGCGTCCTGGTATAACAGGCTATGCTCAAGTAAATGGTCGTAATGCTATTAGTTGGGAAGAAAAGTTTAAATTAGATACCTGGTATGTCGACAATCAATCATTATGGTTGGATCTAAAAATACTGGTTAAAACCATAAAAAAAGTAATTGTTAAGGATGGTATTAATCCCGAAGGAGAAGATGAGAATCTTCATTTTTTTACTGGTAGTAATTCTGAGGATGAATAAATAAATGATTGAAGATGTATTAGTAGACTTTATACCCATTGGTGATATGTGGGACAAACAAATCCAACAATACTCTTTTGATGTTTATCATTTATCAGGATGGTTGCTGGCTTCCTCCCTAATCGATAAGGGAACTCCTAAAGGGATTAAAGCTGAGTATAGGGGCAAAAAAATCCTTATGCCTTTTATAGCAAGAGATCTTGGGAATGGCTACTGGGATGCGACCTCTAGCTATGGTTATGGCGGTCCAATAATCGATGACTCACTCACGTATGACGAGATAAATATAATTTTAGAGCAGATACAGTCCTTTTTGTTTAATGAAGGCTGCATTTCATTATTTAAAAGACTACATCCACTGCTTAATAAGCAATGGAATGATAACATTACTGTAGGTCAAACATTGACCCATGGCCAAACATTAATCTCTGACTTAACAAAATCAGAGGAAGAGCATGAGAGTGAAACTTCAAGAAGGCATAGACGAGGTATAAAAAAAGCAATTAAGAATAATGTAGTATCTACAATAGAACAGTTTTCAGAAGAGAATATCCCAATATTTTCTCAAATATACTTAGAGACCATGGACAATGCGAATGCCTCAGAGTATTACTATTTTGACAATAAGTATTACTACTCCCTTAAAGATAGCCTTCACGATAGACTAAAGCTATTTATGGCATATCATGAAGGCAAGGCAATAGCAGCTTTACTTTGTACACATTGTAAAGAAAATGGAATCATTCAAGCCCATTTAGGTGGTACATTAAACGAATATAAATACCTCGAACCCTACAAGTTGCTTATATATCAAGCAAGAGCTTGGGGACGTGAAAATAATTACAAGGTACTACATTTTGGTGGTGGCGTGGGTGCACAAAAAGACTCAATATATGACTTTAAAAAAGGGTTCAGCTCTCAGGAGTATGAGCTGTATTTTAAGACATATAGGCTAATTATTAACCCAATGAAATATGATGATTTAGTTCAATGTGCCAACCTTACATCAACGTCAGAAAATTTAAACTACTTTCCTTTATACAGATCGGAAAAAGCCAATATTAAATTGGAAGAAACCTAAGATAAAACCTTACTTTATAGTTGCTAAAAACTGATTGCCTTAGTCACAGAATACTTTTATTTATTTTTCAGTGATTATTGGGTTTGATATTAAAATAATAACTTATTGATGGTTTTTCATACGTATAACGTCAACTCTTTAAATCATATTTAATTTTTTATTAGTAATCAATTAATATTCTCGGATTTTACTCATGTTGTACACAGATTACTATCAATTAGACTATAACATTAACACAACTAAAACCAAATTAATGTAATAGGGAATTAAAAGTTAATTAGGCTAAGACCTTAGGATTAAATAAATTGATACATATATCTAATAATGGTAAACAATTGATTCATTACGGAATTTCATTTTTATTATCAAATATGCAGACAAGCCATGAATAATATATTTGCTTTATACGGTGCTGCTGGTTGTGGTCGTAGCTTAATGCCTTCGGCCATTAAACAGCTTAAGCTTTCGGGCAATTACCATGAAAATAAGATTATCTTTATTGACGATGCTTATAAGGAAATAACGGTTGTTAACGGATATTTGACTATGAACTATGCTATGTTTGCAGCTTTAGATACACCTAACAAATCAGTCCTTATTGCCATTTCAAATAGTCTAATACGCCAGAAGCTGGCTGAAAAATTACTTAAAGACAATATATCAATGTGGACGGTTATCGATGATACTGCTATCGTGATGGATGAGGTAAATATCTCATCAGGTGCTGCACTCAGTCCATATGTAACGATCGGCTCTAATGTTAGCATTGGCAAATGCTTCCATGCCAACCTATATAGCTATGTAGAGCATGACTGCATAATTGGCGATTTTGTTACCTTTGCACCAAGAGTAAATTGTAATGGAAATATCCATATCCATGATCATGCTTATATAGGTACTGGTGCAATTATTAAAAATGGAAAACCTGATCAACCAATCATTATTGGAAGAGGCGCTATTGTAGGTATGGGTGCGGTTGTGACTAAAAATGTACCAGCAGGTGCTGTTGTCGTAGGCAACCCTGCCCGTCCATTAATTAAATAACCCTCAATTAAAGAAATAGTAATAGCTTATATTTTCGATTATTTAGCTATCACAAAAGCTTAATTTCTATTTCTTCTACAATTTCATAAAAAAGAGATTTATGGCATATACACTCGCTCACATGGCTACTGCTTTGCCTTTTTATCGTAAAAATACGCCAACCCATAGTCTACGTTGGCTAAACTTCGAAGCCATGTTAATAGGCTCTATGATGCCAGATGTGCCTTACTATGTTGGTAACTTGTTTATAAATTTTGCTAGTGATGAGAAGGCATGGGTAACCTCGCATGATTGGATAAGCTTATTAACTTATTGCTTACCATGGGGATTGGCGTTATTTGCTTTATGGCAGTGGTGGCTTAAACCGGCACTATTGGGGCTCATAAACCCTTTTTTATACCCCTCTTTTATTTCGCAATCTTTAGTTATTAAAGAACCCACTAAGCAAAATATTACTAATATCCAGCAGAGTCGCGAATGCAACATCGATTTTTTGCCTGTGAATAATACGAATATTAAAGTAGGCAGCAGGCCTAAAACAACGCATAGTATAAATATTCAGGAAGCTCAACCTATTATTCTGAGGGCTTTGTATTGGTTAAGCCATCATTTTTTGCCCGTTGCTACCGCCCTCGTCTTCGGGGCAGCTACACATTTAATATGGGATGGTATTACCCATCCTGATGGATTTATCGCCAACCGCTTTGATTGGCTACAGATTTGGATAAGTATACCTCTATTAGATAATATCCAGCTGGCTCGTTTTTTGCAGTTTTTTACCTCAGTAATTGGAATAGCTGCTTTAATACGGTTTACTAGTATTCTTTTTTTAAAACAGCGAAAAAAGAACTTATCTACGCTTAACTCTTTAAACAAAGTAGTTAATAACAGTACCTCAAATCCTAACTTAAAACAATTGCAGCGATTTAACCCTCCGCATCTACTACTTAGTAAAACCCAAAGCTTATTAATTATTGGGTTTATAGCTATAACTTCTATTATTATAGGGCTTCGAGAATCACTTAGGTTTTATCCCCTTTTTGTCAGTCAGCCTTATTCGTTTGCCGCACAAGTACTCATACGTTGGTTACCTAAAACCGCAGTAATAGTGTTTTTTTACACCCTACTTTTTCATATAATATATTGGTTTAATCACTACCGCCGAATTTAAGCCGAAATTCACAGTCGCAAAGTCTTGCACCGCTAATACAGTCTCCTAAAGTTTTGTAGAATGCTTCTCATTACAAAATATAAATTGGCTAAATGTGTACTCTAGCGAGATCTCTACAATAGTGAGGCGCTCATCTAGAGTACAAACCATTTAGGTATGACTAAATGTTGATTTTTTCATGACGAATTCTCCTGCTATAGTTCTATCAGTGAGTGTCTACTTTTATTATAGTACTCATTGATACTGAATATTAACAAAAATACCAAATACGTCATCTAGAGTAGTAATAGAGATAGAAATTGAAAATACAATAGGTCTAAGTTTTTAAATTATATAGGCATGTCATCACTCTAAATTATTTAGAATATCAACAGTGAGTTAAATAGACTAAGTCTAAAATAATAATTTATCTTATAGTTAATCAAGCCATGAATAAAACTGAAAACAAACCTGTTTTATATTTAACTGTCATTATTAAGTATTAAGTATACTTTATACTTTAATAAACATTTATAACAAACATATTAAATGGTTAAAATAATGCGAGCATTATCAGACAAGGAAATTATATGATCCCGCCTATCTTAGACATCATTCCCCCTAATCAAAAAACCCCTTTGGTTATACAGGTTGGTAAAATACAAACTATACCGGTACAGAAAAACTCTAAATTTTTTATCCCTGAGGACTTAGACCTTTTTTCTAAAAAAAGGAATTCTGTACGTGAAGATGATGATCTGCTAATATATAAAGATGATGAAGTTGTTTTCCGTTTACAAGATTACTTTAACCAAACTGAAAACTCTGAAGACTCAGTATCATTAACTGGTGTTGATGCTAACGGTCAATTTTATAATTTTCTAGTAGATGAGACTGGGTTAATATCAGAAGCACCAAGTACTGAGTCCATAGAGTCCCTAGAAACTACTAGCTATACACCCTGGGTATTTTCTGGGGCGGCCGCCGCCATTGGTACATATAGCTTAACAACTGTTAGTGGTGACGATAATGATGATGCTGTTGTCATCCCCGAACCTAGCAAACCTGTTCCTGTTGATACTGTTAAACCTCCTACCAATGAAGATCCTAGAGTAAACAACGACGACACCCCTAAAGTCATTACGGACAATGACACTACCAACGATACTACGCCTGATAAAATTACAGATATCTATGACGATGAACTGGCGCCTGTTGTTCCTGTTGTTAAAGATGAGGAAAAAATAGCAACGGATAGTGACGATAATGATGATGCTGTTGTCATCCCCGAACCTAGTAAACCTGTTCCTGTCGATACTGTTAAACCTCCTACCAATGAAGATCCTAAAGTAAACAACGACGACACCCCTAAAGTCATTACGGACAATGACACTACCAACGATACTACGCCTGATAAAATTACAGATATCTATGACGATGAACTAGCGCCTGTTGTTCCTGTTGTTAAAGATGAGGAAAAAATAGCAACGGATAGTGACGATAATGCTGTTGTCATCCCCGAACCTAGCAAACCTGTTCCTGTCGATACTGTTAAACCTCCTACCAATGAAGATCCTAAAGTAAACAACGATGATGTAATAAGTTATATTCCTGAACCCCCAACTGATCTCATTATTGATGTGAAAGCCTCAGAATATGGTGCAAAAGGAGATGGTAAAACAGACGATACCAAAGCAATTCAGAAAGCAATTGACTATGTAGCAGAGCTTGGAGGTGGTACGGTTGTGATTCCAGATGGTCATTATATGGTTAATGCTGACTCTATGCTAAATATGCGTAGCAATGTAACTGTTAAAATGAATGATAATACGATCCTTGAAGTAATACCCAATGGTTCTGATAGATATAGTTTATTTTCATTCTATCTTGTAGAAAATGCTCATATTAGTGGTGGTACTCTTGTTGGTGACCGTGATACTCATCTTGGCACCACTGGGGAGTGGGGAATGGGGGTACGAATACTATCCTCAAAAAATGTGGTAGTTGAAAATGTTACTGCTAAAGATTTTTGGGGCGATGGTTATTATATAGGCTGGGGAGGAGTGACTAAAGGATCTAGTGAGAATATTGTCTTATATAATGTTGTTGCAGATCATAATCGTCGTCAAGGAATCAGTATTACAGAAGGTAATGATATTAAAATATTAAATTCAACTTTTAAAAATAATAGAGGCACGGCACCTGCAGCTGGTATTGATATTGAGCCAAACGATAACCAAACTGTAACCAATGTAGACATTATTGGATCTACGTTTATTGATAACGCTGGAACTGGTATATATCTTACTGAAGGTGCTCTACGAACCAATGTGGAAATTAGTAATATTCGTATTGAAGGAAATATTTCTAAAGGTAATGCAAAAGGTAGCCTTATATTATACGGTGTAAGTGACAGTCAAATTACTAATAACTTTCTCTATGCTGAAGACAGCAAACCAGTTGGTATTAGAATTAATAAACAAGGTAAAAGAATATTTATTAGCGACAATCTAGTTGTTAATGGTTTAATTGATGATCATTCTGGAGTTAATACCATAAATATTATTAAAAATAACACTGTGCTTTCTAAAGAAGCATATTACTCGACTTTGTATGATTCAATTGAATCAAATCTAAAAAGCTCGAACAATACTATTGATAACTTTAATGCGGCTATTCTATCTGATAAAGATTATTACGTGTCAGATAATGATATATTTACTATTGAAAATCATTCTTTAGATAAAAATATGTTGAATCTTTATCTAATGGGTAAAGATAAAGCTATAAAGGCTATTGGTAATGATGAAGATAACGTTATTATAGGTAATGTAGGTACCAATATTATAAAAAGTGGTAATGGCAATGACGTATTAGATGGAAACAAAGGCAATGATACTTTGACCGGAGAACAAGGTGCTGATACTTTTCTTTTCCGAGCTGAGCTTAGTAAAAACAACTTGGATACCATTACTGACTTCAGCCGAGAAGAAGGGGACAAAATTGGTTTGAGTAAGGCTATTTTTGGTAAGCTAAACGATAATTGGTTCACATCAGATCCGAATTTAATAGACGCCAATACACGTATTATCCAAAAAGGAGATGCGTTATACTTTGATGCGGATGGTTCGGGAAGTGCTTATAATCAAATACAATTTGCGATAGTAAATGAACCCCTTACAGAGAAAGACTTTGTTATTAACTTAGTTTTATAAGAGAGTTTTTTAAAAATAATTTCATCTAATTCAATTGTTTATTTATAATTATTCAGCAACATTAAAAATAATTCATTAGACCCAGATTATAATAATTTTTGATAATTGTGCTTTAAAATATCTAAAGTATTTTCTACTGGTCTAATTAAAAGAAGGTTTTAATAATGTTAAATACTAAATTCTCGCCTTGGCCAAGCTTTACTCAAGAAGAAGCAGATGCCGTCAGTCAGGTTCTACTCTCTAATAAAGTTAACTATTGGACAGGCAATGAAGGTCGCGAATTCGAACGAGAGTTTGCTAAGTTTGCTGATAGCAAATATGCCATTGCAGTGGGTAATGGTACTCTAGCCCTGGATGTTGCTTTAGAGGCTTTGGACTTGCAACCAGACGATGAGGTTATCGTTACGCCGCGTACCTTTATTGCTAGCGTTTCTAGTGTCGTTAATGCTGGGGCAAAGCCTATATTTGCTGATATTGACCCTGACAGCGGTAATATAGCCCCTGAAACAATTGCTGCTGTTATCACTGATAAAACTCGGGCCATTGTTTGTGTCCATCTAGCAGGTTGGCCTTGTGATATGGATGGTATTATGGCATTGGCTGATAGGCATAACCTATTCGTCATAGAGGATTGTGCACAAGCCCATGGCGCTCGTTATAAAGGTCGTAGTGTGGGAAGTATCGGTCATATTGGGGCATGGAGTTTCTGCCAAGATAAGATCATGACCACTGGCGGTGAAGGGGGAATGGTTACTACCAATGATGAGACACTGTGGCGTAAGATGTGGGCGTTTAAAGACCATGGTAAAAGCTATGCTGCCGTTTATGAAAAAGAGCATCCACCCGGATACCGCTGGTTACATGAAAGCTTTGGTACAAACTGGCGCCTAACTGAAATGCAATCTGCTATTGGTCGTATTCAGCTTAGATATATGCCTGAATGGACCAAAAAGCGCACGGTTAATGCGCACGCTATATTGCAAGCCTGTAAACCATGGGAAGCCAAAGGCTATTTGAATGTTCCTGTTATGGAAGAAACCGAAGGCTTTACAGAATGCACGCATGCTTACTATAAGCTATATGTTTATGTAAACCCTGATAATTTGCCAGCAGGATGGACACGTGATCGTATTATTACGCAGATAAACGAACATGATGTGCCCTGTTATTCTGGTTCAGCATCTGAGGTATATTTAGAGAAAGCTTTTGATAATACCGGATTACGCCCAGACCCAAGGTTACCGGTTGCGAAACAGCTTGGCAACACCAGTTTAATGTTTTTGATACATCCAACGTTAACAGAAGATGAGATTAAACAAACCGTTGAAGCGATTCATGCTGTATTTAACGATATGGATAGAAGATAAGCAAGGAATAGTTGTGTAGTATGAAGGATAGATTAGAAATAGTAAGCCATGCCTAATCAGTGAATACCCAATCAGGTAATGCATTAGCTGATTGGGCTAATTGTATAAATGTTCAATAACTCTACCACTAACCTTGAAACATGGTTTCCTTGTGTATCGTGTAACTAAAGTATACTAAGTTAACTTATGAGGAACGATTAGTGTTAGTCAGTAAAAAACTCTTTAAAAAATACTAAAACTTCATATTCTACTATCATAATTCAATCGCCAAAAACTGACGTAGCTCATCTGACTGTTGACTAACCAGGCGTTTTTTATTAACCGCACGTTTTAGCGCTGTCCAAATATCTTTATTTAACGCTTTATCACGTTGGTCTGCTTCCCGCCAGCCATAAATGTTCCAACCTTTTTGCTTCGAAACGCTGATACTTTCAGCATGGAGCTCTTCAAACAATATAGCAATAAACTCAGTTCCTAAAGCTTTATCATCGCTCACAACTGTCTTACCATTTAGATATTTTTGTTGTTTCATATCATTAGTAAGCATCATTTCTTCGTCATCATCTAATAGCTTAAATAACCTGACCCACATCGTACTCGCACCATAACTCTTGTCCATGACTTGTAAGAGCTCTGCACGATTTTTTGGTAAAGGAGTATCTACACCAGCTCCTACACCTTCAGCTAACAAGGACTCCGACCAACGCGCTAAACCTTCAGTCAGCCAGCCTTGTTTGAACATCATATAACTGTTTTGATAAAGGTGGAATAACTCATGTGCAGGGGTATTGTTTTTATGCGCAAAAACCTGATTGCTTACTTTCATACTAATAAAGCAATCAGGCGTACTCAAATTATTATTAGTTGTTACTTCATCATAAGCGATACCATAAGCTCTATTGGCAGGCGCTATGGTTACCGTTATAAATTTAGCGTTCTGATAGCGTGGGGCTGATAACGGCGGTTCTAATTTTAATACGCTTTTATATAGCCTATCTGCTATTACTAGTTGTTTTTGAATATCAACGACTTGCTCAGCTGAGGTTATGCGTGTTAACTCTTGTTCGACATCTTTATCAGTTTCTAGTGAGAACTTAAAAACATTTTGATTAGGTTGACTGGGGTATTTAAAAAATGCTCTGGGACGGTTAAGCTTATAACAAATACCTGCAGAGTTTATCAGTGCTGTCATAGAAGTAAAACTACCGTTATTATCAGATATATTCCAACTAGCTGCTGCGCTTGAATTCATAGGTTGTAAAGCTGTAATAAAAGCAGAAAGAACAAAAACTGTGCGTTTGTCTGGTAATTTCTTCAACATGGTTATTTCCTTTTAAGTCAAGAGATAGGGAGGCATATTCGCATTTTAAAAATTTTCAGTATTTTTAGCGATTTTCATATTTACATAATTTGCTTAGATTATTTAAAACAAATTTTTATATTCTCTGCATATAATTCATCGCTAATAAAGCAGTAATGATCAGAGTAGTAACTACTATATACTAGTCCAAGAACAACTTATTTAAACCAATACCATGAGACGCTTTAATCAAAATATGATCATTTTCTTGTATTAGAGCATCTAACTGCGTGGCAAGTTGTTTACTGTCTTGAAAATAGTGAACGGGTACTCCACTCTCTTTAAGTTTTGTGGATAGCTCTTGGCTCAACTTACCCACAAAAATAACCGTTCGGTAGCTCATACCTTGAATGATAGGTGCTAAATCTATATGATATTTCTCACTATTATTGCCCAGCTCCAACATATCCCCCAAAATCAAAAGTTTTTGACGGTCAGGCACATTAAGTTGTTCAAACGTTTGTAGTGCGGCCTTCATAGATAACGGGTTAGCATTGTAAGCCTCATCATAAAGCGTGATAGGTTTATTTTGATACGACAATGATACAACCTTGCCCCTTCCAGACACCGCTTCAAATGTTTCAAGTATAGCAATTGCTTCCTTAATAGATAGATTAAAGTGGCTGGTAACTGCTAGAACAGCCATAGCATTTACCACCATATGCTGACCCCGAGCCATCAAACTTAATGTATATTTTTGATTATCAATCGCGATTATGGCCTGACCTTTTGACTCGGTATTTTTTTTCTTATCGTTGAGAGATAGTGATTTATTTTGTGTATAGCTAAGCAGTTTAATTGTCGAGTCTTTATGTACGCCATAACTGATGACTTTAAGCCCTTGAATATGAGCACAACGTTCAATCAAATCATATTGGTCAATATCTCGGCAAACCACAGCAAGTGAGCCTGGCAACATACCTTCAAAAATGCGCGCTTTTTTTAGCGCAATATTTTCTAAGTTATAGTGGTACTCAAGATGGGCGGGAGCAATATTAGTAATTAAAGCCACATCAGGGCGAACTAAATCAGTGTTTACAGCCATTGAGCCAATTGCCATCTCCATTACCCAATAGTTAACCTCCTGAGACATAGAAGCTAAATTCCATGCAATGCCTGCTGGCAGATTAGCGCTGGATTTCGTATAATCAGCACCACCGAACTTATCTAATGTATGCGCTAACATACTCACTGTCGTTGTTTTACCAGCACTCCCAGTGACACCTATTACTTGACCCTTTAGAACTTGCCTAGCATACCGACCGATATCAATAGTTGCCTCCCGTACGTTACCAACCTTTAGTACAGGCACACCAACATCTTTGTATTCAGTTTCATCGTCTGTAATGATTGCGGATGCCCCTTTTTTAACTAATGATACAACGGCAACTTTAGGCAAATAACCTGTTTTCATGTTTTTGCCACGCGCCACCAGTAGCTGTCCCTGTTTAAAACTAGGTGACCAAATGCAAAGCCCTGTAGCTTGCCACTCTGACTGTGGGGGTTCTAGCCATCTACCTTTAGTCGCCTTTTGTAATGAATGACCCGTTAATACTGGTTTGGATGAGACTAATTGCCTATTAACATCTCGACATGTAACATCTCGACATGAAGCTAGCTTCGGATAAGTTGCCGTTTTTATGAAGGTATTGTAAGCAATTAGACCAGATAAATAGTGTTCCACATCATCAATTCGTACTCTAAAAGAATGATGACGAATAAAGAAACCATGCAAAATACTATTTGGGGCTTTATAAAACATGGCCACTTCAGGAAAGAAGAATCCATTCATTAAGTAGTTTGCTCGAATATTCAGCGCCTGATAAAACCCTTGGATATCAAAGCCATCTAATATATCGTGAAACTCTGGATACTCATCTAATTTCAAAAGCATGTTATGAAATGCCATCGATAACTCTAATAAAGTGGGAAAGGTAGTAATACGATTTTTGATAAAATCGGTGTAGCCCTTAATATTATCGACGGCAAACTTAAAGTACTTCTTTTCAGGTTTATAAATAACCAGTTCATTTGAACAATAAGATAACCAATGGTCATGTGCCCGATAATGCTTGGCCTCAATAAAATAGTCAAACGCTCGGATAACGCAGTTGAGCCAACGATCATCCCTCGTAAGTCCATATAATCGCATTAAAGCAAAGGCAGCTTCTCCATCATAGTATATGATGCGGTTTTTTTGTTTGAGGGTTAAATCTTTGCTATGTAAGACATGTACAAAGCTACCATCCTCTTGTTGCATCGCAAGAATACCTAGTGCTAATTTCTCAGCCAATGTATGGTATTGAACGGTAAAAGACGTATCTTCAAAGACCTGTAAATACTTGACCAATGCCAAGATAGCGACCGCATTTGCACCTAGTTTGATTTCTCCCCCTGTATCGATAACGTACGCTTTATCGTCATACAATTGAATCAGTTCATGAGTTAAGTAATACATCGCCTTATCGATTTGTGCCTGTATTTCTTCTAAAGCAAATGCTAAAGGCAACCCTAAGGACGATTTCGAATCACTGCTTGAGTTTGAACTCACTTCAAGACGACCAAAAGCCTTACAGGCTTCATAGCCCTCAATCAAGGCGTAGGTGCTACTGGCATGGCGTAGGCTGTTGTATGTATTGATGCTGCGATTAAAACATGGAAAATAGCCGTAAGTATATTGACCCGATGGATTAACTTGCTTGGCTAAAAAAATGCTGGCCTGCTCAATAATTGGCGCCGTGTTATCAGTCGATAAAGGCAACATACGACGCCTACCCTTGTTACGTGGTTGCAGCTCCAGAATATGAAACTCATCCGTTACTAGATTGATAAAGACCCCTGCTGTATTAAAACTAACGACAGGTAAGTCATCTTGAAATTCTGGAATTTGACTACTGCCATGGCGAGCTCTTAAATATACCTTTAGGTTATTCTCATTAACGCCTGCATGAGCAACTTTATGACCCTGATACAAACACGCATTGGCATTGAGTTCCATTTCAGTCGCAAGTAACCAAGGCTCACGTATACCTTGAAAAGCAATACCTGATCGATAATAATTACGCTTAAACCGCTTCAAGCTGTCCTTAAACCCGCCCCATCTCATTGGTGTTATTTGGTTTAACCACTCAAGTCTTAACCAAATGATAGGCGACTCAAATTTAGAGGATAGCGTGTGTAGTTTTTTAGCTACTATTGGCAATATTTGTTCAAACTTTATAAAACCATTGCTATACTCAAGATTGGCCTCACAGATACCTTGTCCCTGATTATTTAACTGTCTAACAGTTACTAAGTCATCAATAATGAAGGTTACCGTTTTAGCTCTTTTATAACCATCAGATACCGACAAGATAAAAGTGCTAGGCAGTGTATGTAACGTTGCATCTAGAAAGTCGTTATCCTTACGGTTATTAAGTACAAACTGAGTAATACGCGTTTGCACCCAGCTCTCATAAATGTGAAAAAGATTTTTTTCTAAATAGCTTACTACATCAATAGAAGTTGACTGATTAACTACTGGATATTCATGAGTTTTTATACTTTTACTCTTGGTCATTCTTATTGCCTTCTTAAGCTGTTTTACTTATATTGTCATTCACTGATAATGATACTACCGTTTAAAACCTTAATAACAATAAAAATTTTATAAGTTTATCTTAACTGACATTCAAATTTAGTCTAACAGTAACCCTTTTATGATATAACGAGATAAAGGCATACATCTATCATCTCAGAATTTAAAATATTAAGTCTAAAAGTGTTGTAACAGAAAATCATTGCGAACATTGCAATTCTTAAATTTAGCAAGTTTGAAAATTTTAGATGTTTTTAAAAGTTACAATGACCATACGGGTAGTCTATAGGGATAGTATTTAATGGATTTGAGCACTTGGCCCATGGAAGCGCCACTATTTTATAAGGATGTGGTCGTTATTAATAACACTACTATTATTATAAAGTCCTTTTTTGTATTGGTGTACGCCAATGCAAAATAAAAGAGTTAGTACAGATAAATCCCACCCCACACTACCAGTTAAGCCTAATAGACTACACTATGCTTGGGTTGTTGCCATAACGGCAGCCATCGCCATGTTGTGCGGACTTGGTCTAGGGCGCTTCGCTTTTGGTATGCTATTGCCATCAATGTCATCATCATTAGGTCTCAATTATAGTCAAAGCGGTTTGTTAGGTTTTGCTAACCTAGCCGGATATTTATTTTCGGTCATGATTAGTCCGCTGATTATACCCAAACTGGGTATAAGGCTAACCACCACCGCCAGTTTGCTGGTTATCTCTCTATCCATGTTTGGTATGGCATTGACCACAAGCTATCCCCTTCTATGCGTGCTCTATATCATGACAGGTATAGGTAGTGGCGGCGTTGTCTTGCCGATGATGAGTGGCATGTCATACTGGTTCTACCCTTCACACCGTGGTCTTGCATTAGGGCTTGTGATGTCTGGCGCTGGGCTTGGTATTATCTTATCTGGCTTTATGGTGCCAAAACTATGGCCAATTTTTGGTTTACTGTCGTGGCAAACCGGTTGGTTATTTTTCTCATTAATCAGTGCGTTAGTAGCTATTTTGATATTTTGCATCATGCATAATAAGCCAAGCGATATCGGCCTAGTACCTTTTGGGGAGGCGCCTAAGCATCCGCCAATAGATCAGCAAAAGATTCAACGCAAAGATATCAGGTTGCTAGGGTATTTAGGCATCATATTTGCTATTTATGGGGCAACTTATATGACTTATGTCACATTTATTGTGACCAGTATGGTTGATAACTATCAGCTTAGTGAAGCCTTGTCTGGGCAACTTTGGGCAGGAATAGGATTTTTAAGCATGTTTTCTGGGCTGATCTTTGGCTGGATTTCTGATCATATTGGTAGGCGTCTCGGTTTGGCCTTGTCCTTTTTCTTTCTTGCTATCGCTTATATGTTGGTTGGTTTTAATGACTGGAGTGCTGGACTTTACCTATCAATTATCATCTTTGGACTGGTCGTGTGGAGCGTACCAGTTATTATGGCGGCCTGTGCGGGAGACTACTTTGGAACAGCCGCTGCTGCCAGTGCATTGGCGGCGTTGACATTTACTTTTGCCGGTGGGCAGTCTCTAGGCCCTGTCGTTGCAGGCACTATTGCAGAGTTAACAGGAAACTTTACCACCAGTTACTTGCTATCAGGATTTGCGGCTATTATTGCTATTGGGCTTTCTCTACTGCTTCGCTCTTTTGAACCTAAAAACTAATAACTCTATTGTATTGTTGTAAATATATATCAAAATATAGCCATAATGCCATAAAGGAATTGTTACAATGGTTCTATACAAACTTCAGTGAGGACACTATGCAAATTGTAAAAACAGATGTGGCCATTATTGGTGCTGGTGGCGCAGGTTTACGAGCTGCTATAGAGATTGCCCGTGGCTCACCTGAAACTGAAGTGACCTTGATATCAAAAGTCTACCCGATGCGTAGCCATACAGTAGCGGCCGAAGGTGGCGCTGCTGGGGTTGTACGAGAAGATGACTCATTAGACAATCACTTCAACGATACAGTATCTGGCGGTGATTGGTTATGTGAGCAAGATGTGGTGCAATATTTCGTTGAGCACGCCACTGAAGAGATGATCCAGTTGGAGCACTGGGGGTGTCCTTGGTCACGCTTGCCTAATGGACGTGCTAACGTTCGCCGCTTTGGGGGCATGAAAATTCCACGCACTTGGTTTGCCTCTGATAAAACTGGCTTCCATATATTACATACCCTATTTCAAACGTCTATGCAGTATCCAAATATTAAACGTTTAGATGAGTACTTTGCTCTGGATTTGATTGTGGATAAAAGTATAGGTAGCACCACAAATACAGATCGCGTCACAAATAAAAATATGGGCTCGCTTGAAGGTGTGCTGACTTACGATGTACAAAATGGCAAAACGGTAGCCGTGCAAGCCAAAAGCGTCATTATTGCTACTGGTGGGGCTGGGCGAGTTTATACCTTCAATACCAATGGTGGTATCGTAACAGGTGATGGTATGGCGCTTGCCTATCGTCACGGTGTACCTCTACGTGATATGGAGTTTGTTCAGTATCATCCCACTGGCCTGCCTGGTTCAGGTATTTTAATGACTGAAGGTTGCCGTGGTGAAGGCGGTATTTTAGTCAACAAAGAGGGCTATCGCTATCTGCAAGACTACGGCTTAGGGCCTGAAACGCCTGTCGGCAAACCTAAAAATAAATATATGGAATTAGGGCCACGTGACCGCTTATCGCAAGCGTTTTATCATGAGTGGAAAGCAGGCAGAACAGTGGATACCCCACGTGGTCCGGCGGTATATCTTGACCTGCGTCATCTTGGCGAGTCTTATATCAATGAGCGCCTACCCTTTATTCGTTCGCTTGCACAAAAATTTGTCGGTGTTGATCCTGTTTACGACCCTATCCCCGTTCGGGCGACGGTGCATTATACGATGGGTGGTATTGAGACAGACAGCCGTTGTCAAACACGTATTGCAGGGTTATTTGCGGTTGGCGAATGCTCGTCAGTAGGCTTGCATGGTGCGAACCGTTTGGGATCAAACTCACTGACTGAGCTTTGTGTATTCGGTAAGGTAGCAGGCGAAGATGCCCTAGTATTTGCCAAGCAACATACTTCGGATCTATCACAAGCACAATTTGAGCAACTAGCTAAGCAAGCTTATCGTCCATTTGGCGAGCTGCTGAATCGCACCAATGGTACAGAAAAGCCTGCGGATATTCGCCGTGCCTTGGGCGAGATGATGGAAGCCAACGTTGGCATCTACCGCAGTGCGGAAAACTCTGAGATTGCTATTGCTGAAATAAAAGCCCTAAAAGAACGTTACAAAAATGTGCGAGTCACTGACCACAGCACTACGTTTAATACCGATTGGCTAACCACGATTGAGCTTGGCTATTTATTGGATGTTGCTGAGAGTATGATTTATAGCGCCAGTGCGCGTACCGAGTCTCGTGGTTCGCATCAGCGTTTGGATTATCCAGAGCGTAATGATGAAAGGTTTCTCAAACATTCACTAGCCTTTCATCAGCCAGAAGGGCTTGGCCCAAAAATTGAATATAGTGATGTACTCATTACCAAGTCAAAGCCTGCCACCCGTGCTTACGGCGCTGCTGGGGAGAAATGATATGACTCATCTAAATAGTAATAAACCTATTAAAGTAACGGTAATGCGTTATCGCCCAGATGTTGATGACCAGCCTTGGCCTGAATCATTTGATATTAAGTGGACGCAGGATATGTCTATTTTAGATGCGCTTGGGGCTATCAAGGATGATTTACAGCCCGAGCTGGCTTATCGTTGGTCATGTCGTATGGAGGTGTGTGGGTCTTGCGGTATGGTTATCAATGGCAAACCTAAGTTGGCTTGCTCTACGTTTGTGCGTGATTATGCTGTAGAAAATGGCGGTCAAGGGGAAATTGTTATTGGTGCGATGGATAACTTCCCCATTGAGAAAGATTTGGTGGTAAATACGGATGGCTTCATGAAAAAGCTTGAATCTGTAAGCCCTTATATCATCACCAAAAACCCAAGAGCCTTAAGTGAAAAAGAGAATATTCAAACACCAAAACAGTTGGCAAAATACAAACAGTACACCATGTGTATTAACTGCATGCTCTGCTACCAAGCCTGCCCACAAGTGGGTTTAAATGCTGAGTTCTTAGGTCCTGCGGCTTCTGCTTTAGCACACCGTTATAACTTAGATAGCCGTGATGAGGGTGCCAAGATACGCTTTAAAATGCTCAATGAAGAAAGTGGCATCTGGCCATGCACTTTTGTTGGCTATTGCTCAGATGTTTGTCCGAAAAAGGTTGATCCTGCTGGTGCTATTCAGCAAGCAAAAGCTCAAGGCGTGGGTTACTGGGCGATGGATTTAATCGGCAGTAATAAAAAAGAGCAAGAGGAGTCTTAATCATGGCCAGAAAACCTTATATCGCCAAACAACCTAGTAATTGGTACATGCAAAGTACTTTTTATAAAAAGTATATGTTGCGTGAACTGACCTGTGTGCCGGTCATTCTAGCTTCTCTAAACTTATTTTGGTGCATTGCTGCGCTCGCCACATCGCCAGAAGCATGGGAGAGCTGGATGGCCTTTCAGCGTAATCCTATCGTGGTTGTTTTTAATATTTTTGCCATTATCGCCGCCTTGTTTAATACGGTTGAGTGGTTTGCGGCCATGCCAAAAGCCATGCCTATTCAAGTGGGCGAGACGTTTGTCGAAGATAAAAAAATGATTGCGGGCAGCTGGGTTGCTTTCGTTATTATCAGTGTCATTATTTTTGCCATTATTGCAGGGCTGGCTTGGGGGAGATTATGAGTAAGAAGCACCTGAAGCCCATATTTTGGGGTATTTTCTCAGCAGGCGGTACCACAGCGGCGTTAACGCTTGCCCCTATTATTCTTATTATTTGTATCCTGTTACCTTTTGGCGTTATTGGCGATACGGTAACCTTTTATGAGTATGCGCATCGGTGGATGAGCCATTGGTTCTTTCTATTGCTGTTTTCGGTACTGGTTTTTACCTTTATGTGGCATGGGGCACATCGTCTGTACTACGTGCTGCATGACATGCACATTCATGTGGGTAGTGGCACTCGATATGCGCTATACACGTTGGCGGTTGCTGCGTTTTTAATCACACTGTTTGTTGGTTTGTAATCGAGTTACTCTAAAATGACTGCTGTCAATTAAAAGGTATAGGGTAATATATGTAGCTGTTTTACTTTGAACTGGCTATAACATAATGAATCAGATAATGTAGAGCGGTTTAGCCACGATTGTAGCGGTATCCTGCTCATTTAGGCGGGCTTTGTGGCTTAGGTTTTGCACTGGCTACGCGAAGCAAGAGACGGTGCAGACCTTAGCCACACACCCTTGCCTAGATGAACAGATACAAGCGAAAAGCGTGATGGGCTACAAACTTAATTGTTTATAACCCATCACGCTTTTTTTAGTCTTTAAAACCGTTTAAAGCCGTCTACTAAACCAAAGCTAAGCTTCTTTTTTGTCCAGCATGGTAATAGTAATGCCAGTGAAACCGAATAGGATGGTTAATAACAACGACAGATAACAGAAGAAAGCATACGGTAGATAATCAAGCACCGGCACACCTAAGGCTTGGCTGATGAACACACCGCAAACGCTCCAAGGCACTAATGGGTTAATGACCGTTCCGGCATCTTCAATGGTACGAGAGAGGTTTTTAGGATGTAGGTTTAATCGCTCAAAAGTTGGGCGGAACGAGGTGCCAGACAATAGCAGACTCAAGTATTGTTCTCCGATAAGTACGTTGATACTTAATGCTGCCATCGCTGCTGCAAAAATCGCTCGACCAGAGCTGGTTAAGGTGTCTTTAATACCTAATAATAGTGCCGGTAAGATGCCAAGTGCTCGTAATAAACCGCCAAGACTCAAGGCCAGTATCACAATGGTTTGTGTGAAGAACATACTTTGTACACCACCGCGCGACAACATGCCGCCCACTTCGCCCAAATCTAGGGCTTCAGCCGGTTTGTAACCCGCAAAAAAGTAACCCCCTAACTCGCCAATGCTTGGCGTGCTGTGCATAAAGGTTACAATCAGTGCCACAATAATAGTGCAAATAATGGTGTAGATGGCGTTGACTCTTAATAATGCGAGGGCAACCAACACGATAAAGGGTACAACCGAATAGCCATGTACCAAGCCACTGTCAATAAGTTGACCTTGTAACACGCTGACTTGACTCAAATCTGCACTAACCGTTTGTCCAGAAAAAAACCAAAACAACGCTAAGGTCAGTAACCATGCGGGTATTGTGGTGTACATCATATTGCGAATGTGCTCAAACAAATCAATACCCACAATCGATGATGCGATGGTACAGGTGTCTGACAAGGGAGACATTTTATCACCAAAGAATGCCCCTGATACCACGGCACCTGCGGCGATTGCTACATTTGCTTCAAACGCATTGCTCATGCCAATAAATGCCACCCCCAAGGTGGCTACAGTGGTTAAACTACTGCCCAGTGCAACACCGATGATTGAGGTTAGCACAAAAGCAGAGATGTAGTAATATTGAGGAGAGATAAGTTCAAAGCCGTAGTACATAATGGTTGGAATAGCGCCAGACATCATCAGAGCAGCAACCATTAATCCGATAAAGAAAAACAGATATATGGCACCAATACCACTCATCACGCCAGCGGCCATTTGCGCTTGCATGTCATTAAAAGTGAGCTTTTTGTATAGCCCGACACCAAGCAGAGCACAAATAGCTAAGATAAGGGATAAATGAGGTACCCAACCAAATCCAATCATGGTAACGCCCATGATGGCAATGATGATGGCGGACAAGACAAATGCCGTTTTAGGCGAAAACTGAGTCAAAATCTTTGGCTTCATAAAACATCCTTGTGTAGTTGATTTGATTAGCAATGCTTAGATTAATGTTGGAATTATCGTTTAAATATCAATAAGATATAATATAAACAAATATAGGAGTATATAAAACGGTCATTATTACCATCATTAATCAAAAATGCCTAGACTCATCACTGATGAGTTTAGGCATTTGTCTGTTTGCAATCGTATTAGTCTTCTTTACTACCGATAGCACCACGGTTAATTTGGTCGCGTTCTATTGATTCGAATAAGGCTTTGAAGTTTCCTTCTCCAAACCCTTCTTCATAGTCGCCTTTACGCTGAATAAATTCAAAGAAAACGGGGCTACCCAAGATGGTTTCTGAAAAAATTTGCAACAACAAGCGTGGTGTACCACCCTCAGTTGTACCATCTAGCAAGATGCCACGAGTTTGCAGCTCTGATACATCCTCGCCGTGACCAGGTAGGCGCTCATCTAGCATTTGATAGTAAGTTTCAGGTGGGGCAGTCATCAACGGAATGCCCGCTGCGACTAACTTATCAATACTCTCCAGCAAGTTATCACTCAATAAAGCGATATGCTGAATACCCTCACCGTTGAAATGCATGAGGTACTCTTCAATCTGACCCCCACCCTGCTTAGACTCTTCGTTTAAGGGAATACGAATTTTGCCATCAGGTGCGGTCATTGCTTTACTGGTTAGCCCTGTGTATTCGCCTTTGATATCAAAGTAGCGGATTTCACGGAAGTTAAAAATACGCTCATAAAAATCTGCCCAATATGCCATACGACCACGGTAGACGTTGTGCGTTAAGTGATCAATGACTTTAAACCCGTATCCGACTGGATTTCTATCCACATCGGGTAAAAACTCAAAATCGACATCAAAAATCGAAGCGCCATCTTCATAACGGTCAATCAAATAAATTAACGAACCGCCAATACCTTTGATGGCAGGCAATTTCAATTCCATGAAGCCGGTGGGCACGTCTACAGGCTGTGCACCGTTTTCAATAGCAAGCTCAAAAGCTTGTTTAGAGTTTTTGACGCGGAAACCCATGCTACAAGCACCTGCCCCATGCTCCTCAACAAAGTAGCTGGCTTGGCTTCTTGGCTCACGGTTTAACACAAGGTTAATATCGCCCTGACGATACAAGGCCACATCTTTTGATCGGTGATTGGCAACATGGGTAAAACCCAACTTTTCAAATAGTTCTTCTACTGCTTCTGGCTTAGGTGAGGCGAACTCAACAAAGTCGAATCCATTTAGTCCCATTGGATTGTCAAATAAATCAGCCATTGTCATTATCCTTAATAGTGGTTGTCCATTAAAAGCAAAAGTAACATCCTGATCAATTGAGTGAGGTGCAATAAATCTGCTGTACGGATATTAAACTTGCAATCATATTAAATTAGGTTTATTTATAAGACTAATTGTATTTTATGATTTATTTATCAGGATTCCTTATGAATATCACGATTAGACAAATTAATGCCTTTATCCAAGTGGCTGACCAAGGCAGTTTTACTAAGGCCAGCGAGCAGATGCATCTTTCTCAATCTGCCGTGAGCGGATTAATTAAAGAACTTGAATTTAACCTTGATGTGGTTTTATTTGATCGCACCACTCGCCAGTTATCACTATCTAATGCTGGCATGAGCTTATTGCCGCAAGCAAGGCGGGTATTAAACGAGATGCATTTATTAGAAAACGAAGCCAATAGTTTGACTAATTTAGCAAAAGGCCACGTGCGTCTCGTTGTCTCTCAGTTTGCCGCCTCATCTATGCCTGCCGTTGTCGCTCAGTTTGCTAAGATTTATCCTGATATTAGAATTTCTATTTTGGACTGTTCTGCTGAAGATGTACTGAAAAAAGTACAGAATATTGAAGTGGATTTGGGTGTGAGTTCTGAGCTTGTTTTTCTACAAGATGATGATGTGAGCACTGATCTACTATACGAGCTGCCCTTTTGTGTGGTTATGCCTGACAGCCACGCGCTGACACAAAAAGAGAGTCTTCATTGGGGCGACTTAGTAAATTACCCACTTATTACCTTAAACGGTCCATTTATTGAGCAAATAACCATGGAGCTTGATGAAGCCGTCGCCAGTCACATCCTACAAACTCAATATAAAGTCAACTTTATGTCTACTGCACTTGAGATGACCCGACAAGGTTTTGGTATCACACTCTGTCTACCCTACATGCCTGAGGTTATTGACTGGGTCAGTGCCAACCAACTACAAATGAGACCGCTTACTGACCCCATTAAAACCCGTAAATTCTTCATTTATCAAAGATCTTCTCGGGCGCTTTCGCCAGCGACTATCGCCTTCAAGACATTTCTACAATCGCACTTCAAGAGCTATTTCAAAGACATATAACACCTTAGTTATTAGAGCATGTCCTAATTTACATCCATTTAGATATAGCAAGCTGCATACAGTAACTTGCATTTTATGGGTACAAAGTAGGATACAGCCCATTCAATAAATGCCTTCTTACAAACAAACACAATACTGCTTGCAATATCGGGCACTATAAATTACATTATTTGTAATTAATTTACTAATTCGTAAATAATAAATAAGAAAGTTCTATTCTTAACTTAATTTCTAAAACCCTATGCAAGGAGCGCAACCATGTCAAACGCTGACAACACCCTTTCATCATTCATTCGTGTCGCTAATGATTGCGACTTCTCCATTCATAATCTTCCTTATGGTATCTTCAGTGATACCCCTGATGGTAAACGTCGTGCTGGTGTAGCCATTGGCGATAAAGTGTTGGATTTATCCGTTCTTGAAGATGAAGGGTTACTGGTACTAAACGGTGGTAATTATTTTGATCAACCTACTTTAAACGCCTTCATCGAGTCTGGTAGAGACAATTGGACCCACGCACGCCACACCATTCAAAATCTACTGTCAGCCGACAATGCTACTTTACGAGATGATAAACAATTGCAAGGTAAAGCCTTGTTTAATCAATCTGATGTGACTCTCCATCTGCCTGTACACGTGCCGGGATTTACGGACTTTTATTCCTCTAAAGAGCACGCCACCAACGTCGGCACTATGTTCCGCGATCCGAACAATGCACTACTCCCAAACTGGACTGAAATGCCTGTTGGCTATAATGGGCGTGCCAGTACCGTGATCGTTAGCGGTCAAGATGTGGTACGCCCCTCAGGTCAAATCAAACCTAAGGCCGACGAGCGACCCATTTTCTCGCCCTGTCGTCGTTTAGATTTTGAACTTGAAACGGCTTTTGTGGTTGGTAAGCCAAATAAAATAGGCCAACCTATTTCAATCGATAATGCTTGGGAGCACATTTTTGGGATGGTGCTATTAAATGATTGGTCAGCACGTGACATTCAAAAATGGGAATATGTGCCTTTAGGCCCATTTAATGCCAAAACCTTCGCTTCCTCTGTGTCTCCTTGGATAGTGACATTAGATGCGCTGGAACCCTTTAAAACAGCATGCCCAACTCAAGACCCTACGCCCCTTGCCTATCTGCGTGAAAGTAAAGTAGAAAATACCTATGATATTAACCTTTCGGTAGAGTTAAAAGCAGAAAACCAACAACAGACGACCACTGTGTGTAAAACCAACTTTAAGTACATGTATTGGTCGATGGCGCAACAACTTACCCATCACACCATTACCGGATGTGAGGTAAATGTTGGCGATATGATGGGATCGGGAACTATATCTGGACCGACACCAGACTCCTACGGTTCAATGCTTGAAATCGCTTGGAATGCGACTAAGCCTGTTGATATTGGTAATGGCTTGACGCGTACCTTTATTGAAGACGGCGATACAGTAATTATGAAAGGCTATGCCGAAAAAGACGGCGTGCGGGTTGGTTTTGGCGAAGTGAGAAGTAAGGTATTACCCGCTGTGACGTTTGATTTTAAACAGTAATTTTGATTAAAAAATTAGGTTTAAATCCAGATTAAACTTTAATAGAACTACTTGCCATATGCTCAGTTAGGGTCTTACTTAAACCCTTTAAGTAAGACCCTAAGAAGTGACATTAGAAGAACTATTTCAGTGCAACATCAGTCAAAAGGATATTGATAATGAGCTTTAAAATTGAACAAATCCACCATGTGGCTTATCGCTGCAAAGACGCTAAAGAAACGGTTGAGTGGTATAAAAAACATCTTAATATGGATTTTATTTTGGCCTTCGCTGAAGACCACGTTCCTTCTACCAAGGCATACGACCCATATATGCATATTTTTTTGGATGCGGGTAATGGAAATGTGTTGGCATTTTTTGAGCTACCCAATCAGCCCGAAATGGGATCAGACCCCAATACGCCAGATTGGGTGCAGCACATTGCCTTTAAGGTAAAAGATAAAGATGCCTTAATGGCTGCTAAAAAGCAGTTAGAAGACGGCGGCATTGATGTGGTCGGTGTGACTAATCATGGCATCTTCCACTCCATCTACTTCTTTGATCCCAATGGTCACCGCATGGAACTGACTTATGATGACGTTACCTCAGAAGAAAAAATCTCTCGTATTACCGAAGAGATGAAATACGATATGTTGGAGGAATGGACACGAACCAAACGTGCACCAGCACATACTCAGTTTTTGCATGCAGAGGAGCTGGCAGAGGTTAAAGAAGTTATCCCTGTTGGCGAATAATTTGTTAACCTTTAACTCGAGATATGCACTACAAGGTATGCGGCACGAAACATGCGGCAGAGACAACAGATACATAAGGCTTAATCTTTCATAAAGTCTAGACTGCTTGAGTACTACCCTATCTGCCCGCCGTTCTAAACAATTTAAAATCAAAAAAGGAATTTTGATGCCTACTAAACTATTAGTCAGTATTGCCCTAGCAGCCTTCATAGGCTTGTCAGGGTGTACCAATAAACAAGAAACGAATGCCAATGTTGAAGGAGATGCGGGCGTTGAGTCAAAAGCTAAAGACGCTGCGCAAGAGGTTACTATACTTCGATTCTCACATTTCATGCCAGCAACTGACCCTGTTAATAAGCAAGTTTTCGAACCTTGGGCGAAAAAGATTGAAGACGAGTCTAACGGTAGGCTTAAAGTTGAGATATATCCTTCAGCCACATTAAGTAAACCGGGTGCAACCTACGATGCCGCAGCGAAAGGAACAGTTGATATCGGCATGCAAGCTTATGGTTATACTGCTGGTCGCTTTCCACTCTCTCAGATTGCTGAGCTACCCGGTATCTCAAACTCAGCGGCACTGCAAAGCTGTGTTATTCATAAGTTATATGATGACGGCGTTATCGCTAATGAATATGATGACTCGCACTTACTTTATGTCATGGGCACAGGACCAGGCGCCTTACATACGGTAGATAAACCTATCAAAGTACCCGCTGATTTGAAAGGTCTACGCATTCGTCAGCCCTCAGCTGTCGCCAGCCATATTATTGAAACTGTGGGCGCGGCGCCTGTGGGGATGCCAGCCCCAGATGTCTATATGTCCATTGACCGTGGGGTTATTGATGGGCTGAGTTTTTCTTGGCAGCCCTTTGGTGCTTTCAGGTTAACGGAGCTTATGCACGCTCATACCAATATTCCTTTTTACAGTGCTGCTCTAGTCGTTAATATGAACAAGGACAAATATGAGAGCTTGCCGGATGATCTAAAGAAAGTAATCGACGATAATTCTGGTGCTTCTATGGCTGCTATTGCCGCTAAAGTTTTTGACACGGAGAATGCAGCCGTGATGGAAGAGGCTAAAGCGAATGGGGATATTATGATTGACATCCCCGACCCACTGAATGACCCCGATTGGAAGGGCCCTTTGCTTGAAGGGACGCAGCGATATCTTGATGAGGTTAGCGCAACAGGTTTGGATGCCCAGAGTGTTTATGAAAAAGCCAAAGAAGCCAGCTTAGCGTGTGCTCAATAGCGTTACGGTTTAATCGAGCCTGCATGTTACACCTGTTTGTTATAGGCTAGTTATATAGATTACATGCTGTGGTGTGTAGCGATTGACGAGATAACATCAGCAATATGCTGGTGTTTCTCTCTTGGTAGCTGCTCTGCCGTACCAATAACTGTAATGGCATACTCTAAAGGCTTGGTGGTAGACGGCGATAGCAATACCGGTAAAGATATAGCGTTGATGCCCATCAGTAAATCACCTGTTACAGCAGCATACCCTTGGGTTAAGATGGCTGCCTTAAGCTGTGTGAATCGTTCCCAATTCTTATCGAGATCACTGTTATGAATTGATCGGTTAGATTGCGTATTCTCACTGGAAAATGCCGACTGCATTTTGTCAGATTGAGTTTGCCACTCCGCAAACATAAGCCCTTTTACCACAGACTCAGGTTGATAAGCCGCAAATAAATAACCCGTTGCAGACGCCGTTAGTGGCATTCTTGAGCCAATGCGAGTAATAAGGCTAATAGGGCTATCAGGCTCTACAGACTGAATAATAACTGGACCCTCACTGACCCATTTTGCGATTTGTACACCACAGTTTAAAGCGTCTTTAATATCAGTTGCTGCATGCAATAGTCTCTGTAAAATATTGTTTTGCTCTAAGCTATTATGTCCAAGCGCATTTATTCGTAAGCCTAAGCTATAACGGCCATCCTCTAACTTTTGCGCATATTGCTTTCGGATGAGGCTTACCAAATAACGATGCACTTTTGCAGGATTCATATCCATAACTTGGGCAATATCTTTGAGCATCATAGGCTGATTTTTATCAATAAGTACATCTAACACAGACAGACCGATTTCAAGTGACTGCACACCACTTTGGATTTTGTTTGAACGTGCAGATGGTTCGACTAATGACATAGTTTTAGTTTACTCTGTAAAATCGTAATGTATTCTGAAAATTTAGCCATTGGGATATGAGATAAATTCTGACCTGATTATAACCATAATGTAAGCTGTTTAACATGTACAAAAGCAATTTCTATTAACGATGGCTGTTTATTGAAACTATCTATAACTGCTTATAAGGACACTAAGATGATGCAACTTTATGGCTACTTTCGCAGTGGCACATCATACCGCACTCGTATAGCGCTAAACCTTAAGGGGTTAGATTACCAATCGCTACCCGTTAATTTAGCACAAGACGAGCAATCTGAGGCGGCGTTTAAATCTATCAATCCACAAGGCTTAGTCCCCGTACTAAAAGTAGACGACTTACTGATGTTTCAAAGTCCTGCTATTTTAGAATGGCTAGAGGAAACCTACCCAGATAAGCCTTTATTACCTAAAGATGCAGAGGGTCGTTTACGTGTGCGTGCGCTCTGCGCTATGATTGGTTGTGATATTCATCCCATCAATAATCGTCGTATTTTACAATATCTACGCAACCAATTATCAGCAGATCAAGACCAAGTAATAGCATGGTGCCAACGCTGGATGGTGGATGGCTTTAGTGCATTAGAAACGTTATTGGCAGCAGATACTAGCCGCGGTAATTTTTGCTATGGCAATAGCCCTACCTTAGCAGACTGCTATTTAATTCCACAGATTTACTCAGCCAATCGCTTCAAGGTAGACCTCACGCCTTATCCAAACATTGCTGCTATTGATGAACATTGCCGATCATTGCCGGCATTTGAAAAAGCAGCACCGAATAACCAAGAAGATGCGCCAAAAAGCTAATTGTGACTGAACTGTTAGCCCCTAGATAATTAAGAAAGCTCTGCCTATTTCTAAGCAGAGCTTTCTTAATTTGACCATTTAAGACTAAACATTAAAGCAGTCTATTTTTCTTAAGCCATTCGACATTCAGCTCTTTTACGGCAACAATTTCTTCATCCATAAATTCTTTACTCTTACCGGGGTATTTAACGAGCGAATATCCATATAAAAGGATACCAAGCACTGTCCATCCCAAGAAAATCCACCATTCAATGGCTATTAGGGCCGACGGCATGCCCGGCATATATAAAGCCAATAAACCAAGACTTAAAATAATGGTCACAAAACCAACCGCTTTACCCGCAGGTATTTTGAAAGGTCGAACCATATCTGGCTCACGATAACGTAGCACTAAAAAGGCAAGGGCAACACAAGTATAAGCAATGACGATACCAAAACCACCGGCATCGACCACCCAAACCAACATTCTACGCCCAAATAATGGCGCTAAGGTGGCAAGCCCACCAATAAGCAGAATAGCATTAACTGGGGTATTGTATTTAGGATGAATTTTTGCCAAAAAGTTGGGTAACATGTGTGACTTAGCCATCGCAAACATTAAACGGCTGCCACCAATCAAAAAGGCATTCCAGCTTGATAGAATACCAAGTACACCAGCCATCACGAGTAATATCCCTGCCCATTTACCATTCCACGCATTAGTCATTGCATCGGCAGTGGCTAGGGTAGATTCTTGCGCTTGTAAAAGCGGTAGGGTACGTCCTACACTCCATGCAACACCAGCATACCAAGCAACGGCAACTATCAATGATAGTATTAGGAACTTACCAATATTTGGGCGGGTTAAATCAATCTCTTCTGCAGCCTGAGGAATCACGTCAAATCCAACAAACATGAACGGCACCATGATGATGACGGCCATAATACCACCAACTCCGCCAATAAAGGCAGGGGCTTGAACCGCATCAGAGTTAGCTGGTGTATATAAAAGCGCACCGATGAACAGCAATATACCAACCAGTAAAATGCCTGTCACTGCGATTTTCTGGAACATAGCACTAACACCTATACCGCGAATGTTCAGCCAAGTCACTACAATTGAGCCTATCATACCCACTGCCACCCAAGAGCCGTAAACATCCCAGCCAGCAACATTCCAAAGTAGACCTTGGTTAAAATTTGGTACAAGATATTCTACAACGGTCGGTAAGGCTACTGCTTCAAAAGCAACGACAGATAAGTAGCCAAATAAAATACTCCACGAGCATATAAACGATATATGCGTGCCCATCGCCCTATGGGTATAGGTATGCTCCCCACCTGTAATAGGCATTGAAGCAGCGAGCTCCGCATAAGTGACACCTATCAGTATTACCGCCAAACCACCAATCAAGAATGCCAGTACAGCACCCCAAATACCTGCTGAGATAACCCAGCCTCCCGCTAAGACTACCCAGCCCCAACCTACCATGGCACCAAATGCGAGTGCAATAATATCAACCGTTCCTAACGATTTTTTAAAATCAGACATAACAAATCCTTTGTTTTAATCTATGACTTAATTTAATACCACCGTCTACATTGCTCATCTCAACAAAAAGAGCTTATATCCGTAAGAAAACTAGCATTAATATTAGGTAACATTTATCCCGATTAATCTAAGAGCCTGTATTCATAGGCACGCCTTAATAATCTCTAAACCTTCATTTAGTATCTCGTCTGACACCGTTAACGGCACCATAATGCGTACCGAATTACCATGGCGGCCACAGGATGCCAATAACAGACCTTTTTCAAAAGCAGATGCTCTTAAGTCTACAGTTGCAGCAGGGTCAGGGCTACCCTTGTCATCGACTAAATCAAAAGCCAACATTGCCCCTTTATGGCGTATGTTTGCGATATTTGGATGGCTCAAATCTTCTAAAAATCTAGCGATCTTATTGCCGATAACCTGACTGCGCTCAAGTAAGTTTTCCTCTTCAATCACTTCCATAACTGCTAATGCTGCGACACAGCCAAGGGGGTTCCCCGAGTATGTGCCACCCAGACCACCCGGTTGTGGCGCATCCATAATATCAGCGCGTCCGATAACTGCTGAGAGGGGATAACCCCCTGCTAGACTTTTGGCACTGGTCATTAAATCTGGCTCTACCCCCAATTGCTCAGTCGCAAACAAGGTACCCGTACGTCCAAAGCAAGATTGTACTTCGTCAAAAATAAGCACAATGCCATGTTCATCACATATCTGACGTAGCGCTTTCGCAAAAGACGGAGTCACTTGATGGAAGCCACCCTCGCCTTGTACTGGCTCGATAATCATCGCTGCGACATCGCTAGGGTGAATGGATGCTTGGAATATCATATCAATACTATTTAGCGCCTGCTCTTCAGTCACACCAAGCTCAGGTGCGGGGAAAAGCGCATGATAAATAGACGCTGGCATCGGACCAAAATTGTTTTTGTAGGGTACTACTTTACCTGTGAGCCCCAGACACATAGCGGTACGACCATGCCAACCGCCAACAAATGAGATAACCCCATAACGACCCGTACTCGCCTTGGCAATTTTTAAAGTATTTTCAACCGCTTCAGCACCTGTGGTAAAAAATACTGCTTTTTTGTCGCCGCTGATGGGTGCTTTTTCGCACAGCTTTTCTGCCAAGGTCACATAGCTTTCATAGTTCATAATCTGAGCAGCGGTATGGGTAAACTTATCAAGCTGTTCACGCACACGCTGAGTAATTTTTGGATGATTATGACCGGTATTCAATACAGATATCCCGCCAATAAAATCAATATAACGGTTGCCTTCAATATCCCAAACCTCTGTATTTTTTGCTTTATCTGCAAACACCGGAAAAGCCACACCAAGCCCTTTTGGCAATACAGCTTGGCGACGGGCTAATAGTGATTGATTGGTTGTCGCGGTTGCTAGATTATTATTCGTCACATTATTCATCATATTATTCGTCATATTATTCGTCATATTATTCATAGTTACTTTCCTTGTATTAGATGGTTTGTCTAGGGCGTGTCCTCATTTTGAAAATGGAGATAAAAATTAGATAAATCGCAGTCAGACAAGGAAAATAATAGGTAAATATCGAGATATTTACCCGTTATTTGACGTGGTATGACAAGATTTAGCTATTTTTAGCCCATTTAAATGCAATTGTACGAATTGAGGATACGCCCTAGCGTTTGCTGAATAAAATTACCTGTAACGCTTACTTTCTATCACATTTAAATTCACTGAATTTAAAGTTATCGGCTATCAAAATTGGCCTTCAAAACAGCTATAAGAAGAAATCTAAAGTAGATATTGGGCAATCCAGCATGAATCGTACAAGGTATATTTTAAGCGAGACAAACCAGAGTACAAATTGAGTAAGGTTACCCCTTATATCAAGCTGTCATATCAATCCGTCATATCAATCCGTCACATCAAGCCACCGTAGAATGTTTGACTAAGGTTTGGGCAAGCATTAGCCCAGCTCTTGACACCAGTATTTAACAATCAGGTACTCTTCAATACCGTATTTCGACCCTTCTCTACCAAAGCCAGACTGCTTAACCCCACCAAACGGAGCGACTTCGGTGGATAAAATGCCTGTGTTTTGACCCACCATGCCGTATTCTAAGCCCTCAGTGACACGCCATGATCGGGCTAAATCTGTACTATAAAAATAGGCAGCCAAGCCGTAGATAGTATCATTGGCTTGTTTAATAACCTCAGCTTCATCATCAAATGTAAAGATAGAGGTGATGGGGCCAAAAATTTCTTCATGTGCAATATCCATATCTGCACTAATGTCCGTGATAACGGTTGGATTAAAGGTAAGTTTTGCAGCCTCGTTTTCACTACCGCCTGCTAGTAAGTTTGCCCCTTTATCTAGAGCATCTTGCAACAAAGCTTTTACTTTATCTAAGGCATCTTGGTTAATAAGTGGACCAATATCCACGCCCTCGGTAAGACCATTACCTACTTTTAATTCAGCCACTTTTTTGAGGTATATGTCTAAAAACTTATCTTTAATTGACTGTTGAACGTACACACGGTTGGCACAGACACAGGTTTGTCCTGCATTACGATATTTGGCCGCAATCAAACCCGCTGCTGCCTGCTCTAAATTAGCATCCTCAAATACAATGAACGGGGCGTTGCCGCCAAGCTCAAGCGATAACTTCTTAATCGTATCGGCACATTGCGCCATTAAGTTGCGACCTACCTCGGTAGACCCTGTGAAAGAGAGCTTATGAATACGTTTATCGCCTGTCAGTACATCACCGACGACAGATGATTTACCCGTCACTATCTGTAAAACGCCCTGAGGGATACCCGCTTGCATAGCAAGCTCGCCTAAAGCTAATGCTGATAAAGGCGTTTGCGAGGCAGGTTTAACCACCATAGTACAGCCCGCAGCTAAGGCAGGCGCAGCCTTACGAGTGATCATAGCAGAGGGGAAATTCCAAGGTGTAATAGCCGCACATACACCCACAGGTTGTTTAAGCACGGTGATACGTTGGCTGGCTTTGTTAGCAGGAATAGTATCGCCATAAACACGCTTGCCCTCTTCGGCAAACCAACGAATAAAGCTATTCGCGTACGTAATTTCTCCACGAGATTCTTTTAATGGTTTACCCATCTCAGCCGTCATTAGAACGGCTAAATCCTCATGGTTTTCATCAATGAGATCCGCCCATTTATTCAACAATTTTGCCCGCTCGCTAGGTGTTTTCGAGGCCCATTCGGCTTGTACACTATCTGCAGCAGCAACCGCCTGCTCAACTTGCGCTTGGCTTAAGCTAGGTACCTTACCAATAACTGAACCATCAAATGGGTTGGTTACCTCAATAGTGCTGCCATCTTCAGCATCAATCCAGCCATTGCCTGAACTATTGCCAACCAAGCATTGAGACTTAATCAATGAAGGATTCTTTAGTGAGAACATTACGACACTCCTTGGGCGCTAAAATTGCATTTGATTAAAAATATTAAATTCAATATACTGAATTGTTGTTTTTTATATAAGACAACTCATTATAAAGTGCCTTTTCGAGTAATTGCAATAAAGACGATAAAAATCGATTTTAAAATATAAAAGTTATTAATCCATACAAAGATCTATAGGAATAGCCATTTGAAACCATCTCAGCACAAGCCTCAGGAAAAAGCCAATGACCAAAGACCTGCTGTTAGCGTACCGGCTATTGACAAAATGTGCCTCATTTTAGATTTAATCACGGTAAGCCCTTTTCCGCTGACTTCAGCGGAGATTGCAACGCAGCTATCATTACCAAGAAGTAGCACTCACACTATTTTGCAAAGTTTATTATCCAAAAACTTGGTTTTTAAAGATCGTGACAATCGGTTTCACTTAGGATCATATCTGCTTTACTGGGCAGGAAAATACGAGCAACAGCACACGGTGATTCAACTATTCCATGAGCTAATCAACCACTACCCAACCTTACTCAAACATACAGTTACCCTATCAAAGATGGATGGTCATGAAGTCGTGTTTCTAGCCTGCCACGAATCTCCTGCCCCACTCGGTTTTACCTTCCATGCTGGAGTGCGTGTGCCCGCTGTGTTTGCGGCTACTGGTAAAGCCATGCTGGCAACCTATAGTGACGAGATGTTAATGCAGATGTATCAGTATTCGATGCCTGATCCGATGACCAGCTATGGCGTAACCACTTTAGGAGAGTTGCAGAATGAGCTCAGCCAAGTCAGAAAAACTGGGGTTTCATTGGATAACGGGCAGTTACGTGAAGGTATGTATTGTTTGGGCACTTGCATTCGCGACGCAAGTGGCACCGCCATAGCTGGCATGGCAGTGAGCTTTTTGCAAAGAGAGTACCAGCAAAATAAAAAGGAAGTGAGTGAGGCCTTACTGGCACTTTCAGCAGACATAACCGAACGATTGAGCTCAGCCAACGCGGCTTAATCAGTTTTTAATGACTAAAACTTTAGCTTTCTTGTCTTAGTTAATTTCTGTTGTTAAACGCTTCACCCTTATAACTAAAAAAAAAGCCTTACTCGGTAGGAGTAAGGCTTTAGCATTGCTATTTATAATTGCTATTGGTCTCATTAATATCCTGCGTGCGCCGTTGCATTACTAGTCGCACTAATATAGTCAGCGAACTACTAAACGGTTACGGCGTTAACCTCGTTAAGCCTACTCCAGTAGTACTTGCACTCGGTTGCCTTATAACCATTTTAGACTTCTTTGACTATAGTATCAATAGCACTAATAGTATCAATGACGGCATCGGTATCATTGGCATCAACATCAACTACACTATGTCATGAGACTGCAATTTTTCAATTTCATGAGCCGTTAGCCCTAAGCTTTTAAGGACTGCTTCGGTATCAGCACCAAATCTAGGTGGTGGTGTATCGTAGCGCACGGGCGTGCCAGATAACTTAATAGGATTGCCAAGCACATGAACAGGACTATCTGCAAAGCTTATTACCATATCACGCGCCGCCACTTGCGGCATTGCCAAGGCTTCTGTCACATTATGGATTGGCCCACAAGGTACATGTGTCGCTTGTAGAATAGCTAACCATGCATCACGATTTTTTTGTTTAAATGCAGTGGTTAAAATGTCTGTCAGCTCATCACGATTTGCTACTCGGCTTGGATTGGTGGCAAAACGCGCATCTTCATGTATCTCTAACCCTAATACCTCACAAATCTTAGCAAACTGGCTGTCATTACCACATGCTAAAATAAAATGATTGCCATCACCCGCTTCAAAAACTTGGTACGGGCAAATATTGGGGTGAGCGTTACCCAATCGGGGTGGCGTATCGCCAGTTGCTAAATGGTTCATACCAATATTTGCCAACATGGCAATAGCACTATCAAGAAGTGCCACATCAACCTGCTGACCTAAGCCTGTTTGTTGCCTCGCCAATAGGGCCGCTTGTATACCAATCGTCAGCTGCAAGCCTGCAAACAAATCCACCACAGCAACGCCAACTTTATGTGGCTCGCCGTCACTTGGGCCAGTAATGCTCATCAATCCTGATAAACCCTGAATAATATAATCATATCCTGGCTTATGGGCATCAGGGCCTGTTTGCCCAAACCCTGTTAGTGATGCGTAAATAAGCGTTGGGTTTAACGCTTTTAACGACGCATAGTCTAAACCGTATTTTTTAAGTCCGCCCACTTTAAAATTTTCCACCAACACATCACTATCCATAACTAGCTTTTTAATTAGCTCCTGCCCTTCTGACTGAGTAATATCCACAGTGATGGATTTTTTATTGCGATTAACCGTCGCAAAATAGGCAGAGGTTAACTCATCGCCATCAACAAAGCTCGGCGGTGTCCAATGCCGTGTTTCATCGCCAATTTTTGGTCTTTCCACCTTGATAACTTCTGCACCCAGATCTGCCAATATTTGTGTACAAGACGGGCCTGCCAACACGCGAGATAAATCTAGCACTTTAATACCCTGTAAAGCTTGGGTTTGAGCGGCTTGCTTGGTTATTGTTTTATTATTTATGGCTTGGTTGTTTATTGCTTGAGTGTGCATATTATCTCCACAAAAATCCATTTTCACATTTATTACAAAACATGCCCTAAAGCGCTTTAATCACTTTAGGGCATGCTGTGAAAGAAACTTTGCTTGTGAAAACTATAATTAATACCATTTTCAACAAATACAGTAGTGAGTTCAAGGTATAGACTAGCGAGGTAAACGATTAAAAGCACGACATTGGGTCGTCTAAACGAGGTTAACACCTCAGCAGCTTATAGGCTCACTGACTACCGACTGTATTAAGATTAAGCAAACGCTTGAATACCCGTCTGTGCACGACCTAAAATAAGGGCATGAACATCATGAGTACCTTCGTAAGTATTAACCGCCTCTAAATTCATAACATGACGAATAACGTGATACTCATCACTGATACCATTACCTCCATGCATATCACGGGCAACACGAGCAATATTCAATGCTTTACCACAGTTATTCCGTTTAATCAGTGAAATCATCTCTGGGGCTGCATTATGCTCATCCATTAACCGGCCAACCCGTAGTGCGGCTTGCAAGCCTAAGGCAATTTCAGTCTGCATATCAGCAAGCTTTAACTGTACCAGCTGGGTTGCTGCTAAAGGACGATTGAACTGTTTGCGGTCCAGTGTATATTGACGTGCTGCTTGCCAGCAAAATTCTGCCGCACCCATAGAGCCCCAAGCAATGCCGTAACGCGCTTTATTTAAACAGCCAAACGGACCTTTTAAACCGCGTATATACGGAAAGGCATTTTCTTCTGGTACAAACACATTATCCATCACAATCTCGCCTGTAATTGAGGCTCGCAGTGAAAACTTACCTTCAATTTTAGGTGCAGATAATCCTTCCATGCCTTTCTCTAAAATGAATCCGCGAATCTCATCATTGTCATCTTTTGCCCATACTACAAACACATCAGCAATCGGACTATTAGTAATCCACATTTTGCTACCTTTAAGCTGATAGCCGCCGTCTACAGATTTAGCACGGGTTTTCATCGACCCAGGGTCAGAGCCAGCATCCGGTTCTGTTAAACCAAAGCAGCCAACATAGTCGCCAGTGGCAAGCTTAGGCAAATATTTCTCTTTCTGCGCATCGGTACCATAAGCCCAAATTGGATGCATTACCAGACTTGATTGCACACTCATAGCAGAGCGATACCCAGAATCGACCGCTTCAACTTCTTTGGCGATTAACCCATATGCCACGCTCGACAACCCGGCACATCCATAACCGTCGATAGTCACACCAAGTAAGCCAAGCTCACCCATTTTACGCATGATGTTACGATCGAAGTTTTCATGACGGTTGGCTTCCTTAATACCAGGCATTAATTCGCTTTGGCAAAAGTCACGCGCCGAACGCAGAACCATTAACTCCTCTTCCGTTAACTGGTCACGTAGCAAAAAAGGGTCCGACCATTCAAATGATGGCTGTGAATATGTTGGCGTATCAGACATGACTAACTCCTTGTTAATGTCATCAATAATTGAGGCTTTACTACTCATTTGTTGCTATCAAAGGCTATGAAAAGTTAGCAGTAACAGCTAATGATAAGAGTTATATTAAAAGCGCTATTCAAACGTCGCTCCTTTTAAACAGCCCTAGTTTTGAACATTACGACGTTCAGCAGGTGCGGCGATACGAGTATGGATACTTTAAAAACTAATCGGTAAAAAATATTAGACAAACAAGTTCCACTATGCGAAACTAAGTTCCATTAATTGATAATTATTAAAGCAGATGTCATCACTGATGTAAAGTCATTGAGTTAAATCAGTGCATTCATTTAAATTAGTGCTATAACCATGCTTTAGCTATTGATGATTGGCTTAAGCATGAGCGCTATAACGTAGCCATACCAACCGACAGCCTAAGACAGGGGTATCAATATGAATACAATCAACACATCTGAGCAACCGCCTCACATAGATCCGCACCCCGAATTAACGGACTCAATCAAAGCCTCCCTGTCACAAGCAAAACATAATGATGATAGAGCCTTCATTCACGCACTCGGACGCGGTATGTTGTTGCTTAGTACCTTTGAAAATGCAAGCGAGCTGACTCACCAGCAACTATGTGAACTAACACAGTTGCCCAAAGCGACGGTCAGCCGACTGATTCATACCTTACACACACTTGGTTTTATGCGCCGAAAAGAGAATGACACCTACTGCTTAGGAAAAAACCTACTGAAGCTCAGTGCTAGCTCTTGGCACAGACATGACCTAGCAAACGAAGCGCTGCCCCTGCTTAAAGATTTTGCTATGGAAAATAAGGTGTCTGTGAATATTGCCACTGAGATAGAAGGCGAGATGCATTATTTGGCTTGCTATCGTAGTCCGGCTCGGCTTGCGGTTAATCTTGCTGCTGGCTCTAGCGTGCCCATTGATAAGACGGCAATTGGTCGGGCTTATTTTGCGATGCTTAGCCCATCTATGCAGCAACAGGTTATTGACAGCTTGCCAGATTTAGATAGTGAAGAAGAGAAACAGCACATTAGTGAAAAACTAAAAACTCAGGCGCAGTTTTTTTATCAACATGGGTACTGCCTATCAGATGGAGAATATTCTCCCGACATATTGGCCGTTGCCGTTCCTTTATACGACAGTACAAAAAGAGAGTATACCCATGCCCTAAACGCCAGTGTACCCAAGTCAAACTGGGCTACCCATGATTATGTGAACACTATTGTCCCCAAGCTTAAATTGCTTGCCTCACAAATAGAGGGCGAATAAGGGCGACTTTATTTTTTCAGAGTGTTACTAATTAGTTTAGTTTGAGCAACCAGCGCTATCAGCCCATTAATCTACTTATATAATGTAGTCTCCATTAATCTAATTATTCACATTTTTCAATATTCTCATACTTAAATAATTAACCACATAATATCAACCACACAATATTAAAAAGAGTAATTATGGAGTTTTTAGGGTTTACCTTAGACATTGCGAGCTTAAGCGAAAATGCATTAGGTTTGGTTATCAAAGTAGCAGTAGCAATACTGATATTTATTGTGGGCCGCTGGCTGGCTAAAAGACTGGTACATCTTGCCACTCGAATGATGAAACGCAGCCATCTAGATGATACGGTATCTGGATTTTTAAGTCGGTTATTATATGGCGTATTACTAGTTATTGTTATTTTAGCCGCGCTGAACAAAGTCGGTGTGCAAACGAACTCAGTTGTGGCTATTCTAGGTGGTGCCGCTCTAGCTATTGGTCTATCATTAAAAGACCAACTGTCTAACTTTGCAGCAGGCATCATAATTGTTCTATTTCGTCCTTTTGTCAGCGGCGACTTTGTACAAATTAGTGATTACACCGGTACGGTCACAAAAATTACCTTAGTCAACACCCATCTCACTACTATGAATAATCACGATGTCATTATTCCTAATAACGACATCAGTACATCTGCGATTATCAATTATACTGCTCTGCCCAATCGACGTGTCGATATCACAGTCGGCATTGGCTACGGTGCAGATATCAAGACAGCAAAGGAAATCATGCTAAAGCTTGCAAAAGATAACCCCCTTGCTCTTCAAGATCCTGAACCTATCGTACGAGTGACCAATCTTGGTGATAACGCTGTCGATTTAACCTTGAATGTATGGACAACGAATTCAGACTGGTGGGCATTAAACTGCGATCTACTTGAGCAGTTTAAAATAGCGCTGGATGATCATCATATCGAAATACCATTCCCACAACGCAGCGTACATATCGAAGGTTTAGAAAAACTGGTGGCTAATACCAAACAGTCCTAAACTACTGAAGAACTTGTGATTAAAAGGGTTTTATTTACAACTGTTTTTAACATAATGACAGTAGTTATACAGGGTGGCGATACCAACATTTCAGCGTAACAGCCTAGTGAATTTGAAGGGGAGACAGTATCGAAAAAAATTGCTTGATACTCTTAATGCTTGATACCCTCAAATAACATAAGGTATGTTATATTTAAACTGCCTATATTAAACTGCCTATAAATAACACACGACTCGTTAAGGATGACGAATGACACACTCAAATACCACAACTTACCCAGAAGACCCTTTTGTCCTAAGAGACAACAGCAACGCCATAAATGGTGTTGTTACCCTCACACTAAACCGTCCCAAGCAATTTAATGCGCTATCTTCTGATATGTTATCGGCTATACAAAAAGAGCTTGAAGGCATTGCACAAGATAAACATATCAGCGTTGTGGTTATTGGTGCAAATGGCAAAGCATTTTGCGCTGGTCATAACCTTAAAGAAATGCGAGCGAATGCCGATAAAGCGTTTTATCAGTCCTTATTTAAACAATGTAGCGATATGATGATGCTTATTAACCATATGCCGCAAGTGGTCATTGCAAAAGTTCAAGGTATTGCAACTGCGGCAGGGTGCCAATTAGTTGCTGCCTGTGACTTAGCGGTTGCTGCGGATAGTGCAAAATTTGCAACTTCTGGCATCAATGTCGGTTTATTCTGTTCTACGCCTGCCGTCGAAGTTAGCCGCAGCTTATTACCCAAAAAGGCATTTGAAATGCTCATTACTGGTGAGTTTATTGATGCGCATACGGCGTTGCAACAAGGCCTTATTAACCGCATTGCAGCCCCTGATCAATTAGAGGACGTGCTCCTGTCTTTAATCAACGCCATTACCTCCAAATCTCCCGTAGCAGTAAGTACCGGCAAAAGCATGTTTTATAAGCAATTAACTATGGGCGTGGAAGACGCTTATCACTATGCCAGTGAGGTAATGGTCGGTAATATGATGACAGATGATGTTGCCGAAGGGATTGATGCTTTTATTGAGAAACGACATGCGGTATGGAAAGGTCGCTAATCTCACTAAACCAAGATATTACAATATGGGCATTAAAAACATTGAAAAAATAGGCATTGAAAAAGCGTAGTGCCAATCCAAGGGTAGTTAAGCCGTTCAAACCTGTATTCACAATCTAAAACAAGACTGTTTTGACTAAAATAACGTAATATGAGGCGATATTTAGCGCCCATAGTCATTCTATTTAGCCTGATTTTTTAGCCTAATCTTTAGCGCCGTAGCGTGAATATTGTAGGTAGAAAGACTCCATGATCGCTTGCGAATACAGGTACTTAGCATTGACCTTAGCTTTTCTTATATTTCATTATCATACTGAATTACATCGCCATTTTCTTTAGTGAAACACTTCACTGGATTATCTAATACCTCAAATATCCTTTCTAAAGGGCGACTTAACACAGCTCCTTTATTGGAAATAACAATAGGACGGTTGATTAAAATAGGATGCTCAATCATCGCATCAATCAACTGATTATCAGAGATATCAGCAACTTCTAACCCTAGCTCTTTATATACTGGTTCTTTGCTTCGCACCAGCTCTCTTGGCGATATCTTCATTTGCGACAGCAGCTCGACTAAATACTCACGTGATGGCGGCTCTTTCAAGTAGTCAATAATGGTTGGCTGCTCGCCCGAGGCTTTAAGAATAGCCAAAGCATTTCGTGAGGTACTACATTTTGGATTATGAAAAATAGTGGTTGTCATAGTTTAAAAACCCTTATTGAATGATTGGTATATTAATACTTTCAGGGCAAAGCCTTTTTAAAACTGTTTTAAAACTGAGAGTTATTACACTTTAATATTTGATGACTTAAGTGTAATTTTAATACTCGCTGGATTTTAGACATAAAAAGTCCGGCCAATTCTACTATATCTTGCCAGAAAACAAGCAATTTCTCACGACAAATATTGTCGCATGAGTCCGTTACTATATTAAATTTGAGCAAAATTGAATTTTAGCAAATCAAGGTATAAGTGGCAGTGAGTAAAGTATTACTGCGGATAGTTAATACCGCATTCATACGGATAACACCACATTTAAGAAATCACTCAAATGTGAAGCTTGCTGCACTGGGGTGTAGTCTTGTGTATAAACAGAATTATATTGAGCTATATCGCATACTGAGCTATTGGCCATGACGGTAATGGTTGGAGCCTCAGTGAGCGCACTTGCAGGATGGGTAGATAGTGCAACAGAAACTGCCACAGTTAAAGTTGATAACTAAAATCGATATGACTTCGAGGCAACACTTACTCTCTATAAAATCAATAAACAAGCCGCACAATAAACAGCCGCACAATAAACAGTATGCTAAACAAAGGAGAAATACGCCATAGACATAGATAGGTTGATAAAGCTAAATCAACTTTAAGTCATATGAAACTAGTGTTTCTAAAACACTTAAGACGCTTAGCCAGACCATTTAATACCTATCTAAATATCGCACCATTTACTCGCTTATGAAAGCAATTTTACTCAGGTTAGCACCACTAGCTACTGCAAGTATCTGAGCGACCGTTTCATAGCGCGCATCTTTATCTGCACGCAAACGAATGGTTGGCTCCTCTTCGAGCTGGGATTGGGCTTGCATACGTGTTTCAAGCTGTTCTAAATTGATAGGATGATCGTCCCAAAATATGCCAGCGTCCTCATCTACGCTTATTTGAATCACTTTAGGAGGTTGCTGCTGCACAGTAGCACTTGTTTTTGGTAAATCTAACGGTACTGAAGGATTCAATATCGTAGCAGTTACCATAAATATGATCATCAGTACCAACATAATATCAATCAGTGGGATGAGATTCATCTCACTCATTCCTTGCATATCATCCTCGCCTAATTGGAAGGCCATTTCATACTCCTATCTACTCGTCTTAACGTTATGGTTCATCTAGTACCCAAAACTATCGGCAACTATGAAAAACTATCAAGTAAAGCTTAAAGGCTGACTGCACTGCCCTACTCTTTCAGCAAGCTTAGCCTGCTGTTGATGAGGAGTACTCTCTGGTTTGATTAGTCGCTGAAGTAGCCTTATCTTTTTTTACGGATACAGCTACTTGTCTACCATCGCCCTTTGCGGTATTACCTAAAATGCTATAGGCAACATCATTTGCCTGAAACAGAACTCTACGGTTAAGACGTACCGCTACGTTGTAAAAGATAACAGCAGGTATTGCTACTGCCAATCCAAGACCCGTCATAATAAGAGCTTCGCCTACTGGGCCAGCCACTTGACTTAATCCTGCCTGACCAGACTCACCGATACTATGAAGCGCGTGAAAAATCCCCCATACGGTCCCAAATAATCCAATAAATGGCGCAATACTGGCTGTGGTACCCAAAAGAGACAGACCTTTTTCACTGTTATAACGATAGCGTCCGATTTGTTGTAATAATATCTGCTCGGTTGCCGTTTTACGCTGAGAATCTGACAAGGTTGCTATTTCATTAGACTCGCCCTTAACTGCTGAGGAGAGATCCACTGCCACTTTACCTTTCATTTTATAACTTTGATAAATACGTAAAATACCAGTAACCCAAGATAGTATAGACAACGCAATTAAGCAAAAAAACAAAAACTTGGTTACTATATCGGTATACTGCCAATAACTTGTAAAGTCCATAATGAGTCCTTAGTTAACTAAATTTTGCAAACTTAATATCAATAATAGCCACGTTAATAGGCTTAATGTTTTATTTAAGGTATCCGGTAATCAAAAGGCAAAATAATATCACCCATTACAGGCACACCATTTTTAATAAAGGGATTAAATTTAGCCTGTTTCACAGACCTTATAGCTGCGTTATCGATAGTTTTATTGCCAGAAGAGCTGACAATGCTAGCACTGGTCACGTTGCCTTGTTTATCAACCCGCATTTTTATCGAGAGACTGTAGGTATCACCTGAACGTCCTCTTCTTCTAACCTGTTCGGGAAATACAAAATTGGGCTTGCGACGCCAGCTAGCTTGACTTGCAGAAAATGATTGAGGCGTGTTGCTGGCTGCTTTTCGCGCACTCTCTTGCTGTGCTTCTCGTTCTCTTGCTTGCTGTGCTTCTCGTTCTCTTGCTTGCTGTGCTTCTCGCTCTCTTGCTTGTTGCGCTTCTCGTTCTTTTGCTTGCTTCTGCAAACGCTGTTGTTCAATTTCCCACTGTCGCTGCTGCTCTAAGGTTTCATCTGTTGAAATAACTGGTTTCGACACAGGTTTTGGTTTTACAGGTTTTGGTTTTACAGGTTTTGGCTTTGTCACAGGTTTTGGCTTTGTCACAGGTTTTGGCTTTGTAATAGGTTTTGGCTTTGTAATAGGTTTTGGCTTTGTAATAGGTTTTGGCTTTGTAATAGGTTTTGGCTTTGGCTCAGCTTTACGTACCGGCATAGGTACGGGTTGTTGCTTCTGTTCATTAAGTTCTAATTGATGAGCTGGCTCTTCTTCAATAGGTTTAACCAACTGTATTTCGATTGGTTGCGCTTCTTGCTGATCGGGTAGTTTCAGTTTAGGCACTTCCATATTCGCTAATGCGGAAGCCACAATGCCGTGTAAAGCCACTACTGCAACAAAAGTGGCTATATTGACAAGTGTCAGTCTTTTCGTATTATGGTTCTCATTTGTCATGGCAGTCTATTGGTCGTGAAGAAAATTAACTTAAATGTAGTGCATTTCTGCCTACTTTTTTGTTCAAGCAAGCCTCTACTTATATTGGCTTCTAAGCTCATTTAGTAGGAAGATTATTAGTAGCAAGGCAATGCCCTAAAACAAAATAAGTTATCTATATTATTAATCCTACCTACTATACTAAGTACCTTAAATAATTAGATAATGCAGAGGGTAGATAATAATATAAAAACATAAACTTGTAAATAATAATCATTATCAATTTAGTTTTAATGAAATTTAGTTTTAATAAAGACACTGGCTTAGATGCGTTATCATCTATATTTGGATATGAGGGCAAGATAACGAAGATTTGAGGACAAGATAATGAAACAGTCACATTTTATTTATGGCACCTATTTTAAGCTTTTTATCGTTTAAAAAAGGTGACAAAATCGTATTTATACATTTTTTTAATTCAAGATAATCTCCAAAGCTGTCTGGGACATATATTTTTCCGCTTCCACTCACACCATAAAAACCTACACCATTTTTTTAGCTTTACCAAACATCGCATTATATGCTTTCTGCGCTACTGACCATCCAAAGTCAGTATAGATGGCATGTTTACCACTGCTATATAACCAGTAACCCTTTTTTTGAACCGCCCCGACTATATCGGAGAGTAAATTACTTGAGTCAGGCAGCTTTGTCTGACTCACTAAGACTATCATAATATCGTCTCTCAAACTCAAAAGGCGACACATAACCAATCGTGCTATGTAAACGTGTTTTATTAAACCTGAAAAGCGTTAAAAATCGATTAAGTATCGATTTAGCTTTGCAAGGCGAGAGCTGTGCTCGAGTGACAACCCATTCAAGGGTTGCTAATTCAACATCACTCACACCTTGCCACTGTTGTTTTAAATAATCAATCACCTCCGTTTAATAAAGCCCGTTAACCGTTTCATCTAATGCATTATCGTATGAGCGAGGTAATAGCAAAGCACTGCTTTGCCCGAGCGCAAGGGGAGAGCTGTGCTCGAGTAGATCACCTGTCATGCCAACAGATGCAATGACGCCAGAATCAGCCATCTTATCAGTATAGCGAATGGATAAATACTGAACACCTCTATCACTGTGGTGGATCACATCCTTGGGATGGTTTCTATCCGCTATTGCTTGATTAAGTGCTGCCATTACCATATCGGTATTCATACGGTTAGATACTTTCCAACCAACGATACTGCGGGCAAACACATCAATAATAAAAGCGGTATAGACCCAGCCACTTAACGTTTTAACGTAAGTAAAGTCAGCAACCCACAGTATTGCAGCGATGATTATCGCAAAAATAATCAGTAAACACGGTTTTAAAGGATCTATGAGTGCGAGAGGTAACTGTTATGACAATGCGCCAATAGAGAGCTTCTGGGGCGTTTTAAAGAATGAGTTGATATATCATCATAATTACAAAACTCGATTTGATGCAATCAACGGTATCATGAAATATATCGAGTTTTATTACAATGAGGAGCGATTAGCAAAGCACTGCTTTGCAGCGACGCAAGGCGAGAGCTATGCCGAGTGGAGTCAGGATTCAGCAGAGTTTAGGTATGAGATCGCCAAGACAGGTTTGGGTGGATTTCTATCGTCAAGCTGCCTGATTAAAATCTCCCAAGTTTAGGTGTACGGATTTGACAGCAGGGGTCACTCAGTAAATTGTGCGAAGTATTGGAAGTGACGCCTGGTGACATTCTAAAATATGTACCTGATGAGGAGAAAACTTAAGATTAAAAATAACTTTGGGCACGTAAAGAATGAGGTATGCAAGTAAGGGCATAAATTATAAATTATTTAATATCAATAACTTATAAGATAAAACTTTAATTTAAATCTTACGGATTCAATTCAGCAATAAAGTTTTGGGCACCATTTTCATGCGCTGAAATTTAGCTTGCATAGTTCAAGTTAGATCCAAAAAATTTATGTTAGGGTCTAAACTTATAAAAGATTAAATTTCTAAAATTTCAATGTTTTCAAGTTGGGGTCTATGCTATTTAAATGATGCAAAATTACCTAAAAATATATGTCAAGGTTGGGGTCAAATTTTGCTTAGTCAATTTTAACATGGGCACATTCTGGGCACCAAATGGGCACCTCGTTGGATTTGGCCAAAATTATTAGGTAGTTATACTTCATCAAATTGGTTTCACTAAATATTCAAAAAGTGCTTAAACCCCCAATTTTAAACGCAAAAAAAGCCCTACTGTTAAGTAGGGCTTTTTAAAATTTGGAGCGGGATAAGAGATTCGAACTCTCGACCCCAACCTTGGCAAGGTTATGCTCTACCACTGAGCTAATCCCGCATAATATCTAAAAACCAGATAAAACTAAATATTTTTTAGATAGGTTGGCTATTATAATCTATTTTTTTTATCTGTCAATATCTTATTTTCCAAGCCTGACTATTGAATGCTTGTGCACAGCTTTTGGGTTATCTATTCAAATCGGGTGCGTTGCTATTTATTGGCGACGCTGTATTTACTTAATCGATAATCTAACTTAGCTCTACTAATATTGAGTAACCTTGCCGCTTTAGAGACATTGCCATCACAGTGATCAAGAGCGGCTGTTATGACCCTCTTATTAAAGTCATCTAAATCAAAAGCATCATGAAGTAATGCGTGTAAGATATCATTATCAGAGGCTTTTTCATTACGTTGTTAGCTGCCACTTTTGCTTGATATTTTTAGCTTACTTTCTAAATGTTCATTCTCGTACAAGTCTTTATCAGAGAACTGTAAATCACTACTATCTATCAAACTATGCCCCTCATTTAAAATAACCGCCCGTTCAATCACGTTTTGTAATTCACGTACATTACCAGACCAGTCATGTAACTGTAAATATTCACGCGCTTGATCAGTAAACCCCTCAATAGTTTTGTTGTACATAGCCGCATACTTTTGTAAAAAGAATTTTGCCAATAAAAAGATATCTTGGCCCCTATCACGTAATGGCGGAATAAAAATAGGAAAGGTATTGAGACGATAAATACGCTACCTCAAATGAATTATACCAATCAATACTGGCAAAAAAATCTCCCGTATCAAAATCAGCTTTTAACTCAACAGGTACTACCTTTACCATTCCCCGTATGGTATGCAGCTGTGGTCCTGCTAAAAAACCTCTTTCCAACTCCCATTGGGTCTAAGCTTTTTTGCAATTTCTGCATCTTCAATGCCAGCATAATAACCGTATTGCGAGAATAAACGCTGGGTAGTCTCTTCTCCAAGGCCTTTGGATAAATCTTGACGAAGCCTCCATAGTGCAGAGGCATAGTTGAGCATCATACGCTGCCCACCAAACTATATCTTGCCAGCATTGACATCAAAGTGAATATGATCAAGCAAATCTTCAATACTCTTTGAGAACTGGCTATCCTCTATATCGGTGCTTGAGCTACTCGTGGCGTCTTTCCGTGTCTTTGTTGTTGCGTTCTCGCTTAAGGAAGAATTTTTAAGCGGTTTGGGGGCAAACGCTTTCGATGAATACTTTTTCATATCTATGCAATCCTTGCAACTGGCTAAGTCTCTATCCGTAGAGATTGGCTTAAATGTATAAAGGTAATACCTAATTTTCCAGTAATAAAACTTTTATACGCCATGTGTTATCAATTGAGCAAGCAATAAATGCAATGTTTGAATAGCAATTATGCCTAAACTGGTTAATAAATTTTAAATTCATTATTTCATGATACTGGTCAATTCATATTAATCAAATGATGAATTTTATACATGGATTAAACTTATTTGCTTTATAAAAAGGTCGACTCCAATTTTATTTAACTAATAAAATCAATAGCTTATTATCTTTAAATTAAATTTGGCACGCTACTTGTATTAACTTCATTAGTAACGTTGCGTTTCTTATGATAAGCATTCGAGCTCCGTATCAAAAGTCATTGCTATGACGACGTCAGTTTTTAAGTTCATTTGCAGGAAGCACTAGAAGGGATTCAGGATGAATTAAGATCAATCATACCTTGCCACCCCCATTAATAAACTCACTAAATACGTTCGTGTGCGAAGCGATGCAGATTCGAGGTTTGTCATGTTCGATTTTGCCATTGGCGACCCCACGTTGTTTGTGGAGCTGGTTCTACCGCCTAAAAGCTTTGAAGAATTTTGTGCTATCAACAATGTCGTCTACATGACGGACGAGCAGATGGCGCTTAATGATGCCGAAGAAGACAAATGGCGCTATGGTCAGGAGCCTACCTTGGTAGGTAGCAACCATACTGACATGACTGCCACCAAAACCCATAGTTAGCCCCTTAATAACGTGAACCTTAATAACGTACATTTTACAACTTTTTTCATTTTAGGGCTTACGCAAATGACTGTGTTTAAAGCGTTTACAGTCGACTAGGAGAGTTCCTCATGTCTTTAGAAATCAAAACAGCTGGCATTGAGCCCATCAGACATACTTATAACCATATTGCCAATCGATTTGGCGACAAACCTGCTACCCGATATCAAGAGGCCACTTATGATCTGCAAAGTGCGGTTAACTTCCATTACCGTCCGTTGTGGAATCCTGATAAAACCCTAAACGATAAAACCTACACTTGTATTGAAATACAAGATTGGTAAGACTTAAAAGACCCCAGACAGTTCTATTACGGCGCTTACGTTCAAAATCGTGCCCGTATGCAAGAAGGCGCCGAAACCAATTACAACTTCTTTGATAAGCGCGACTTACAGGCGAACCTATCTGATGAGGTAAGAGACAAAGTTATTTTAGGTCTTCTACCTCTTCGTCACGTTGAGCAAACTGCCAATCTAAACTTCATGTACGGCAGTGCTTATGGATATGGGACTGCCATTACCCAAGTCTGCTTATATGCGGGCATGGATAGACTGGGCATGGCGCAATATCTCTCTCGTATTGGCTTATTGATTGATGGTAATTCGAGCGATTCTTTAATACATGCAAAAGTAAGTTGGATGGAGAACGAAGCATGGCAAGGCATTCGTGCCCTGTGCGAGAACATGCTGGTGCAAAAAGATTGGTTTGAGCTGTTTATTGCTCAGGCATTGGTGCTGGACACTTACATCAAAGTCATTCATTACGACCACCTTGATAGCTGGCTGGTGGAGCATGGCGGGCGCGACATCGCAATGCTCACAGAGTTTATGCAAGATTGCTTTAAAGATTTAGGCAGATGGAGTACCAGTGTCATTAAAACCGTGGTTGCCGAAAGTGATGCCAACAAGCACCAGTGCTAAAGCTGGCTTGAGACGTGGAATGACAAAATCATGAGCGCTTATCAGCCTTTAATCGATGCGCTTTTTGATGAAGAAGACGCGAAAAATATTCAACAAGCCATCAATACTGAGCTTAAAAAGCGCTGTAAAACCATCGGGCTTAACCTTTAAAAGCAAGCTCTAACAATCAAAACAAGCCTTAACAAACAGCCCTTACTCATCTATATAAATAGGAAAACATCATGTCAAAAGTATATTTAGCCTTACAAGATAACGATATGTCACGCTAAATTGTGCAGGCAGTGGAAGAAGACAACCCTATGGCGATAACATTCTCGTATTTATCGGGTGGGACGAGCACCTGTTATTTTGTTCTGCCAAAGCTTTTCCCGTACCACCCAAAATGACGTTTAAGGACTTTAAAGACATTATTCTCAGAGAAGGCTTCAATCAACACCCAGACTTTGAACACATCAAATGGGATGAGGTGTTATGGAATTTAAATGACGAATCCATTACCCCGTCAGATGAGCAAACTTTAGCAGACATAGGATTTGACCATAAATCATTATTACGTTTTAAAACGCCGGGCTTAAATGGTTGGAAAGGAACGGGTGTATAGAGTTAATTCCTTTATCAACCCAACCTTTTTTAAACAACTTGAGGAGAATATCCAATGAGTTATGAAGTAACCATTGAGCCTACGGGCGACATCATTGAAGTAGAAGAGGACCAAACCATTCTTGAAGCCGCATTACGCCAAGGGGTGTGGTTGCCTTTTGCTTGTGGGCACGGTACTTGTGGCACCTGCAAAGTTCAAGTCATGGATGGGTTTTATGATGTGGGCGAAGCATCTGCCTTTGCTTTATTAGATGTGGATCGTGAAGAAGGTAAAGTTTTGGCATGCTGTTGCAAGCCAGAATCAGACTTAGTCATTGAAGCAGATGTCGATGTGGACCCAGACTTTATGGGCTATCCAGTAGAAGACTATACTGCGACGGTGGAAGATATTACCCCTCTTTTGCCGACCATTATCGGTATCCGATTGAAGCTTGACCGTGACATGCAGTTTCAAGCCGGTCAATACATTAATCTGGATATCCCTGATGTGGGCACACGCGCTTTTTCAATTGCAAATAGTCCCGCCCAGTCTGACACAGTAGAGCTTCATGTTCGTCTTGTGCCAGAAGGCAAAGGGACAACATGGCTCCATAATGAGCTTGCTGTTGGCGATAATATTCCGCTTTCAGGCCCCTATGGTCAGTTCTTTGTACGTAATAGCGATGAGCAGGATGTCATTTTCATTGCCGGTGGCTCAGGCTTATCTAGTCCTGAATCAATGATTCTCGATATGCTTGAAAAAGGCGATAGTCGCCAGATTTATCTGTTCCAAGGCGCCCGCAACGTACCCGAGTTATACCACAGAGAAAAATTTGAACAGCTAACAAATGAACATGATAACTTCCATTATATTCCCGCATTAAGTGATGAGGATACAGTGGGAGAATGGAGCGGATTTAAAGGGTATGTGAATGACGCTGTCCATCAGCATTTTGAGGGCAAGTGCTCTGGTCATAAAGCCTATTTATGTGGACCACCCCCAATGATTGATGCGTGTTTAACAACACTGATGCAGGCTCGCCTTTTTGAGCGTGATATTTATATGGAGAAGTTTTTAACTGCTGCAGATCTTGATGCTGGAAGTAGCCGTTCTGCTTTATTAAGAAAGGTATAACTGTTTTATAGTCACTAGAAAATAGAGTTAAAGTTATTTAAAGTAGTTACAAGGCAACCGAGCGACACTACGACAACAGTAAGTTAAGCGAAGTTACCACCGTAACCGTTTAGAGTGACTTTAATTTTAGCAAAGTAACCGTAAAGTATCCTTCATACTATTAAAACTATCGGTGCCAACACGATTAGATAATTCCATTTTATATTCTTCAGCAATCTCTAATAGCCCTTGAGCCATTTTTATCCCTTCTTCAGTAAGGTTCGCACTTTCATTGTCGTATATCACATGACTATTTCCCATTGCAGATAAGGAGTCCAACAAGGCCTTTTTCGGTTGCATAACCAAGTACGCTAATATTGCTAAAGACATTTTATTACCATCTGAAAGGCTGGCATATATCCGCCAAGCGTCTGGATTAACGCCTTTGCGCACACTCAAACGTCGATAAAACTCCTGACTCAAACTATTGTAAGAGGCTCTTAGCAAATACAATAAATGATTGTTCAGAAAGTCTTGCTCAAATGCAGTTTCAGTATGATCTGCATTGGCGGGCTCATAATGAGGATTAGCTTGTGCGTATGACCCTTGCGAAAACACCAGAGGTCGTAAGTTATCTGTCATTCTGTAGTCAAGCACTTTACCAACCATGATAAGATGATCGCCCCCTTCATAAACATTCCAGCGCTCACATTCTATTTGTGCCAATACATTGGGAAGTAAGGGTATTCCACCAATGCCATCACTATATTCAAGATCCTTAAATTTATCTTGCCCGCGGCCTGCAAACCTATTTGATAGGTTGATCTGGTGTTCCGATAAAATATTGATTGCAAAATACCGACAGTTTTTAAACGTCTCTAGGCTGTAATTTCCTTTATCAATACTCCAAAGTATCAGTGCAGGGTCTACAGAAACCGTATTAAAACTGCTGGCAGTCATACCAATAGGCTCGCCCTTCTGGCTACGGGTCGTAATAACCGTCACGCCTGTTGGAAATTGACCAAAAAGTTGGCGCAACTGTTTTGCTTCAAAGTTAGGCACAGTGTTCTCCCGAAGTAAATTAAATATCTAGAATTAATATGGAGGATTTTGAGCGCGAGCAGCATACTGCTATTTGATCGTTGTCTGCTTTTTCATCGTCAGTTAAAAACTGATCTCTATGATCAGGTTCCCCTTCAATGACATCCACGATACAGGTGCCACAGATACCTTGCTCACACGATACCTCGACCTTTATACCCGCCTCAGCCAGCGCTTGTACAATCGATTGATTCTCAGACACTTCAATGGTTTTGCCACTTTGCTCTGCGATCACAGTAAATGCCGTACCAGCTGTATCGACATCGACGTTAAAATACTCGCAATGTATGTTTGAGTCTGGAAAACCTAACGCTTTAGCAGAGTCCATGACCCAATTCATAAAACCACTTGGACCACACGTATACAAGTGAGTGCCCTCAGGAGCATTGCTAAAGTGCAACTGAGGATCTAAACGTTGGGTGTCCTCTAAATCATCACAGTGTAACTTTAGCGAGCTTCCAAATTCATTTTCTAACTCTTCGGCAAATACTGCTGATATCTTAGACTTTGCGCAATAGTGCAGTTCAAATGACTTATTAGCCGACTTCAAGGTATAGGCCATAGAGATCATTGGTGTAATCCCGATACCGCCCCCCACTAAAATGCTGTGTTCAGCAGATAAATCTAAGGGAAATAAATTACGAGGTTCACTAATGGTTATCACATCGCCTACATGAAATGTCTCGTGAATGCCAATTGATCCACCTCTAGATTCTGGTTCTTTTAAAATACCTAGGCGGTAAAACCGAGATTCATTGGGCGCACTACAGAGCGAATACTGGCGAACGATATCATCGTTAATATGCACATCAATGTGGGCACCTGCGCTAAATGCTGGCAACGCCGTACCTTCTTTATTCTCTAATGTGAGCGATAAAATATCGTCATTCAATCGTTTTTTTTCAGTGATAACAACTTCTATTAAATTACTCATTATCTATTCAATTCCATTTTGTGTCCCAATCTTTAAACCCTTGATCCGCAAAGTTTAAACTCTCATTACTAACGCATATATAAGCCACCATTTAAGTCCCAAGTAGCCCCCGTAACGGCAAACGCATCTCGGCTCATGAGCTGAGCAACTGTTTTCCCTATAAAGTCTGGACTACCTAATGCTTTTACCGGAATGACATTCTCTAATAAATGCTGCAGTTTTTCTGCAGACACTAACTCATGAACAATAGGCAAATCTAATGGGCCTGGAGCGACTGCATTTACGGTAACGCCACTTGCGGCTAAATGACCTGCAAACACTTTGGTCATCGTGAGCACTCCCCCTTTGCTTGAAGAGTAATGAACCCCAGCCGCTGCCCCACCATTTTGTCCCGCTAACGAGGCAATATTGACAATACGGCCATAGCCTTTCTCAGCAAGATAAGCACCAAATACTTGACAACCAAACAACGTACCACGCAGGTTGACGTTTATGACCTTATCAAACTCATCTGCAGTGACCTGCATGACAGGCGTTGTCAAAGTGAGCGCCGCATTATTGACTAAACCATTGACTTGTCCAAAATGCGCCTCAACTTTATCAAGTGCGTTCTCAAAGTCAGACTTTATAGTCACATCTAAACCAAAGCCAATAGCCAACTTACCACTAGCATCAATGTTCTTAGCCGCCTGTATGGCTTTGTCTTCATTGACATCTGTCATAGCAACACAAAAGCCATCTGACACAAGTGCCTTTGCAATACATTGTCCCAACCCTTGGGCAGATCCTGTTATGACAATAACATCCTTCATATTAGCTTCGCCTCTTATGCTTTATGCTCGCTTATATACCTTTACTATTGACTAACAAAGGCCGTTCTATCTATACTCTTTATAGTAAATAGCTAATAGTGCGTAGATAGTCTTCTGCATTAATCAGTTTGACAATTTTTTGATAAATTCTGAATGATTGATCTTGTTCAATTAGCTTATATTCAACATTGGCAATGAATTGTCTGATATCACCAAGTCGACATTCATTAATCATTAAGGCACATTTAGCCGTAATCATACCTTCAGCTTCGTCAACGACTAAGCGAGAAGGAAGACGAACCGTACCACTGGTCGTTGATGCTGAAATAGATTCGCCACTTTTTAAGCGTGCCACACGCATACGCCGCATTGCCGCATTGTCGTAAGCAAAGTTAAGCTGGTTCTTATAATCATCATTTTCTAAGTCAATGGGAACAATATACATCCCCTCGTCTTCCCAAAGTGTGAGCCACTGCTCATAATTCATTGAGTCCAACAAATCATTTTCATAATCAATGAATACTGAGACTTTATTATGTAAATCGTAATTCATTTCTATTCTCCTTGCTCAGCAGCCAGCATCATTTTTTCCCATTGGCGGTATGCCGCTTTCATACCCACTTCAGAGCACACTGAACTATAGGTGTTACCAAGCTCATTTTTTTGAGCGATGCCTTGCCCTCGGTTGACAAGAATCCACTCTCTATTTCCACTCCTCGAACCTTTTTGTACACGCTCCCAAGCCTCTGAGTCATCAGGTGTTCCAAAACCCATCGGTCCTTGAAAATGTTCATGTAAACGCATGCGTTTCTGATTAAATACATCAGGTGCACCATCGCCTCCGACAGCCACATGATGTATTTCTGTTTCGTTCGCTGAAATAGGTGCTAACACTCTAAAAAATGCCATTGAACAAGCAACATTAGGGAAAAGATTAAGATTGAAGCCTGAGCCATGCGCAGCGCGTACGAGTCTTCGAACTTCCTCATCACTTTTACCTTCTGCTATAAGCGCATCTGCTAAATCTTGAAAGCGCTCTGGAATAGGGGCATCAAGGTTTTCTTCTAAATCAACCAATTCAGGAATCATTACCATGACACTATGACCATTGCCTAAATCTTCGACAAATCCATCGCCATCCAAAAAGTCGAATATCTCAGCAGTATCGCCATCGAGAGAAGAAATAAACGATTTATGTATGATAGGAAAGTGATAAGCATCGGTTGTATTTTCAAGTTGAATTTTCCAGTTGCCTGGGAACCTAAAACGATGCGCCCCTAATGTTTTGATGGGGTAACCACCTCCTTGTTTCATAAATAAGTCCATCCACTTTTTAGCGCCACCAAGAAAATCTTCTAATGGTTCAATATCATCTCTAAAAGTGGCAAATAACATACCCTGATAAGATTCCATTCTAAGCTTAATGAGTGGTAGCTCTTCTTTATCTATCACACCTTCATAAGGGTCAGGATTTGGGATTGCTCTTAAAGAGCCATCTTGGCCGTAGCCCCAGCCGTGATATGGGCACACAAAACTTCTCGTATTGCCTTTATTTTTTTCACAAATAGTCGCACCGCGATGACGGCAACGGTTGACCAACACATGGATGTTCATCTTACGGTCACGTGATACGATAACCGAGTGCTTGCCCATGCGAGCCGTCTTATAATCCCCTTTATTAGGAATTTCACTTTCATGTCCAACCCATACCCATGTATTATTGAAAATGGCATCCATTTCTGCATCAAACAGTTGCTCGTCGGTATACATTTCTGATAAAACTTTATTGCCATCTTCTGAAACATACTGATTGATTGGTATTTTTTTCACACCTGACATAATAACTTCTCCTTGTAATAGGCGTTTTGATACGTCTAAATTCCCCTAAAAACCCTTTGCACGGTTTTAGTTAACCTAACGCTTATTGGGTGTTGGTAACTCTTTATTAACATCCCATGCCGTCTCTATAGGTCGATTAAAGATACTTTCGGTTTGGAAATGTTGAATTTTCCACTGTTCTCCTTCAAGAACAAACTCAACTGAGAGTTTCGCACTACTCAATTGTGATATACCTGAGTGAAATGTTGCTGTCTGCAACAATAACCAAGTACCTCTAGCCACTGTATTCTTTACTGTAATGAGCTCATTGGTTAAGTAGTGCGAATTCAAAGCAAAATGTGCAGGCGGTAACGTGTATTTTTCAAACATTTTAGCGATGCTCTCTTTTCCTTTATAAGCACCAAATGTGTTCTTGTAACGTTTACCAACACCTTCCCAAACCGCATCTTGAGTAAACAAATCCATGAGTAAATTTAGATCAAATCCCTCATCGAGTACATCGCATAATGCCATATAGCGGTGCATGCAGGCTCTCACTTCTTTTTCCTGCTCTAATGCCCACACTCGCCTACTTAGACTTGCTACTGTTTCTCTAGCTACTGTCTCTTTAGCCATAACACCACCCCAATCAATGCGTTATTCAGGTACAACCAGTTCTCTACCAATGCGCGCTTCGACTTTGCAATACTTCCAAAGTTTGTATGTACCATCACCAACAGGGGTGGTTCTAAAGAAATTACAAGACTCTATAACCGTTTCGAGATCTGGCACGTCTGCCATAATATAGGCTGTCCATGGCGACTCAGTTGAAGGACCAACTTGAATACGGTCATCATCCATAATGCCCAAAATATTAACACCTGGTAGCTCATCAATACTTTTCATCATCTGACTAAATGCCTGCCAAACCTCCCCCATGACCTCTGAAGTTGCATCCATAAAATTTTGATTAACACCAATACAGAATAAAACGCGGTATGAGTTTAATTTTTCCATGACTAAATCCTTTTTAAGTAGTTTCAATTAAATGAACAAATAAAATCGTCAAACTCTACTGTTTGCCATTACAAATAACCGGGGTACGGTTTGTGACCAAACGCCATTGCCCCAGCATTCCTAAAGGTAATCTCGCCCATAAACGCATGTTGAGAAACAAGGGAGGCATTCCTCAAAATTCGTGTCATAGGATGGGTATTTTGGGCACTGGTCATGCCCATTAATTTATACACTTGACGTATGGCTTCTACACACTCATGCGTTAAATGTGAACTGGATAAACGCAGCATACTAATTTGCTCATCACTGGGTTTTCCGTTTTCTAAAACAGCTTGCCAAGCATCATCAGTAGCTTGATAGAAAAAGGCTTTACTTGATTTAACTTTGGCTTGCATCTTTCCGATAGCTATTTGCACATACTCACGCTCGCCAATATTAGGAGCGCCCGTAACTGACTTGCGTCCTTCGGCTTCATTCAAGATGATATTTAACGCTTCACGCGCCAGTCCAAGCGAGGTAACAGCCAGTACTTGAGTCGCTAATGCTAAAGAAGGGTAATTAAATAACGGTTCAGTTAGGGTAAGCTTTCCGCCACGCTCAAATGTCCACTCCTCTTTAACATTCACATGATCAATCACAATATCGTGACTTCCTGTGGCTCTCATGCCAATCATGTCCCAAGTTTCATCGATCTCGGTCTGATCAACCGGTAGAACTGCCATTCTAGGTAATGCACTATCATCGTCAGGCTTAATACCCACGCCAATTAACGATGCCCCCATGCAACCACTAGCAAATTTCCAGCGACCATTTACCATATAGCCATCTTCCGTCTTTTGTGCTGGCATGACAGGAAATACCGCCCCTGCAAACACCACATCAGGCGTATCAGCCCAAACTTTCTCAATGGTTTCAAGTGGTAAACCGCCCAAGTAAAAAGGACTCATCCCAAAGCTGGCAACCCAGCCAGCGGAACCATCGGCCATAGAAATGGTTTCAATCAATTGGAGAAAGTCGGTTGGACTACGCTCATCGCCACCAAATCGCTTAGGTACAAAAGCACGATAAACACCGATTTCTTTAAACTTTTCTATGATGTCCTGATCAATATGACCTTGATTGTCAAAATCTGTCGCTCGAGCTCTAATATCAATGAGTAAATCATTCAACTTTGGATGCTCAATCAAAGGGGCTAAATTTGTCATATAAAATCCTTTTTTTATTTATAATGTTGGGTGCTACATAAGCGATTTGGCAATACGCTCACTTATGGCACATAAAAACGCATCGTCGTTTTTACGACCAACTAACTGCAAACCAACAGGTAATTCTGATTGAGAGGGGCAAGGTATAGAGATCGCAGGATGCCCCGACAAATTAAACGGGCGAACCAATTTAGAAATAGTGATATCTGTCTTGCCTGCTAATGCTTCTTCAAGGGTCATTGGAAAGTGAGGTAAAGTAGGTAGGGCAAGCACCCGTGTCTTTTCTAAAGTTTGATCAACCTGCTTGGTAAACGCAGTACGGACGCTTTCAGCCTCAGCAACCTCGGCATCCGTCGTATGGCTGGCTTTTTCAAGACGTTTAGCCACATCATCGCCCAACTTTCCAGTTGCAAAGAAATCTGCACAGGCAAGCCATGTTTCTCGATTAATGATTGTGAGTCCAGCTTGAAAAGCGTCATCCATCAGAGGAAGTTCTACTTTAACCAGTTCAATGAATGAACAGTCTGACAACGTTTTTTGAGTGATATCGAGAATATCGCTATTTGATTCGACAGTTATCCAGCCTACTTTTAAATTGCTTTCCTTTGCAATTTCTTGACGAGCACTTGTCGCATCAAAATCAGCACTGATTGCTTGCATAACTTTCGTGATAAACTCAGGTGTTCTTGCAAACACACCGACACAATCTAAAGAGGTGTTAGGGGGCCAGACGCCTTCTCGACTCACTAGCCCAAACGTGGGTTTAAATCCATAAATACCACAACATGCGGCGGGTAGGCGCACCGAGCCTCCTGTGTCTGTACCCATAGCAACATCGGCTTGATTGCCTGCCACAGCAGTTGCAGAGCCAGATGAAGAGCCACCAGGAATCAAATTCGGATATAATGGGTTAACGGGTGTGCCAAACACTTGGTTGATGCCTGTCATTCCAAATGCCAATTCATGCATAACCGTTTTTCCGCAAATGGAAAATCCGCTTTGCTTGAGGTATTTAGTGACCGTTGCATCGTATTGGGCAGGTCGTTGATCAAGGCATGCACGACTGCCTAGTTGCGTAGGAATACCAGCCACATCAATACTGTCTTTGATGGCAACAGTTGGCTGATCTGTCCCTGTTGTTGGGGTTTTAACGACAAAACTATCCATGTCTGGGTACCTTAATAGGGTGCCTAAAAATTCGTCCTTGTAGAAAAGTATCGTCAAATTTAGTTGAAATGTCAAATAGTTTTAGACTTTTATTTAAGGTTTTCTTCAAACACAGCTAAAAACAATCATCTAAAGAGTTTTTATATGAATCAAAATAAACCAGAGTATTTCCCTAATAATCCACATTTTGACTACTTGAAGTTTCCTTTTTACTGGATTGCGCAGGTAGAATCTTTATATACTCAAGAAATGGAAAAAACGCTTAAAACGATGGGAATGGATGCATCACGTTGGCGGGTTGGTCTTTTACTTCATGTGCATGATGAACTGACTATTTCTCAAATTTCACAGAATGCTCTGATGAAAATCTCAACCATTACAAAGATTGTTCAACGCATGGAAAAAGAAAGTCTGGTTACTGTTTACAAGCATGAAAGTGATGGCAGAGTGAGATTGGTCAGATTGACTGAGCAGGGGAAGTCGTACGTAAACTCAATTATTAAAACGACGGCGCCTATGTTTGAAAATGTCTTTAGTAACTTCAGTAAAGATGAGATTGAAACCTTTGTTCAACTGAGCAAAAGATTATTTGATAATCTTGAAAATAATGTAAATCTCTTTATGGTACACAACCAATAATTAACGACGCCATTTATTTTCTTAAATAGTAAGTTTAAATAAGACAACACCATCAAAATTGACTTAGATCGAAGTCTTACTAATTCTTATTCTTTTATTAACATACAAAAAACACTGAGCCCTGATTAATACAGGGCTTAGTGTTTTATTACAATAAACGATGACATGAATTTAATTTAAAACTGACATTTTAATTTAAGACTGACATGCCTTACTTACTTCTTTAGCTTTGGCATAGACACCTTGAGCATCTAGTCCTGATGCTTCAACTTGCGCTAGATACTTCTGTGTACCCTTTTCTAAGGGAATCTTCCAATCTGGGTCATTCAAAGGATCAGGGATCTCAATCATAATATCTCCTTTTGCAATAGCACCCGCCATTACTTTAGCAGCTTGGTTATCAAACACCTTACCGGCTATATCTGCCATCATTCTACCTGAGTTGTTATCTATAACTTTTTTAAGATCATCCGGCAAACTCTCATACTTATCTTTGTTCATTGTGACGTGTAATGCTGAGCTATAAAAAGGCATAATCGTATGTGTATTTACCAGCTCATTAAGTCTGAATGATCCTGTAGGACTCCATGGAAAACTCATTCCATCTATCACACCACGTTCTAAAGAACTATATAAATCAGGTGCGGGAAGACCGACTGGTGAACCTCCTGCTGCTTCAATGATATCACCTGCAATAGCAGATGGGCGACGTATACGTAATCCCTTCATATCTTCTGGTTTACGAATGGGTTTGTCTATAGTATGCAATACACCAGGCTCAGCACCAATCATAAATAAAACATGCGTATCCTCATACTCACTTGATATAACACCTTCATCATAAAGGGTTTGCAACATACAACTCATCTGAGTTGCTGAGTTTGATAATCCAGGTAGCTCAGCAATTTGAGTAAGCGGAAATCTGCCATTCATATAACCTTGAACTTGCATACCAATATCAATCACACCTTTTGACGTTGCATCGTAAGTCCCTTGAGGCTTACTTAATGTGCTAGATGGATATATTTCTATTTTCAACCTACCATTTGACTCTTCTGCAATTTTACGTACCCAAGGCTCAAATGTTTCAGTATGCATTGCAGCCGTAGATGGCCACAAATGTGAAAAACGTAAGGTTACAACGTCTTTTGATTCAGAGATTGACGTGGTCTCTTTAGAATTTTCAGCGTCCGCAGAGGTAATATTTTCTTTTGAACAGGCAGTCAAACTCAAAATGCCTGTTAAAGCCATTACTAGTGCTATGTTTTTATTCATCACAGAATCCTTTCTTGATGGTTTAAAATATGAGGGTGTACAGGGGTGGAACTAATAAAGTTATCAGATTATAAAACTCCATAATTGTTAATAACTCATTAATTAGGAGTGTTTAAAAAGACAATATTTAATAAGGATAGTTTTATAACAAATCCAGCATAACTACTTTACTTTTCAACTAAATCTAGCAGTCGTAACTGGATATGTCAACAAATATAAGGTTTTTTTAATACAACACAATTTATTGTCCATTGATAGAAAGGACAAGGACAAAGACAAAGTTACAGATAATATAGTTAAAGAAATTTAACATCGATACAAGCCAACCGAGTCAAAGCACTATAATTGTAGGCGACACATCGCTAACACCGTAGCGATTTATAAGGTCGCTGACCATAATCGTTTAACCATAAGGCTTAAACCATATACTATAGATAATAAAAAAGGCCGTCGTTACTTCTCATATGCAAAGAAGCAACAACGACCTTAAAGCTAACCATTAACTATAGTCAAAGAAGTCTAAAATGGTTACAAGGCAACCGAGTGCAAGTACTACTGTAGTAGGCTTAACGAGGTTAACGCCGTAACCGTTTAGTAGTTCTCTGACTATAATAGCTTATACAAGCGACACTATAATGGGCCTAGTTGTCAGACTATGTCATTATAACAATATGTAAATTATAATTTGTTAGTCAGTCAACTTTTGACCACTATTGTTTATGATAACTATTATTTAAATACCTTTAAGCGTTTTTCTAAAGGCTCGAATTCTTTCTCGCCGGCTGGCTGTTCGATACCACCAAACACCATTTGTGCCACAAGATGCCATTTTGAATCAATATTCCAAGTACTAGCAACTTGAGCATCAATTAATGGGTTATAGTGCTGCAAGTTAGCACCAATATTCAAAGTAGCAAGCGCTGTCCAAATAACATACTGATGCATCGCATTAGTATGATGAGACCACTCTGGGAATTTATTGGCATATAAAGCAAAGTTATTTTGTAAATACTCTACAACATTTTGATCTTCAAAGAAAAGTATGGTTCCCGCACCCGCTTTAAAGCCTTCTAGTTTTTGCTTAGTGCCTTCAAACTGTTCATCATCAGCAACCACTTTGCGTAGCTCATCTTCGGTTATTTGCCAAAGTTTTTTATGATCTTCACCAAATAGTACAACAATGCGAGTGGACTGCGAGTTAAATGCAGATGGTGTATGTAATATTGCGTGCTCAACAAGCTTGACCACCTCTTCTTTGGCAACAGGAAGTTGGTCATTTAACGCATAGATTGAACGACGCGCTTCAGCAGCATTTTGTAGAGTTTTTAAGTCAGACATAATTATTCTCCGTTTATTTTTCAAGGTAATAGCTTAAATAAGCTAATTTTTAATAAAGTTGAAAGATTCAGGTATTATAAAACTTATTCCTTAAATCCTTCAGGTAAAGGTGGCGCAGGTAATCTATGTAAGTCAGAGTCCACGTCACCGAAGCGTGGATGATGGTTGTTCCAATCAATGATAGATTGCTCTATCTCAGCTTTACTATCAGCGACAAAGTTCCACCATAATAAAACCTTATTGTTTAGAGGTTCGCCACCAATAAACATGATGCGAGTGCCTTTGTCCGCTTTGATTGTAATGCTGTTCGTTTTCTCAATATCGCTGTTGTCAAAGTAAACCATTTCATTTTGTTTGTAGAGCTCACCGCCAAAAACAATCTCGCCCTTGACCACTAACATGCCATACTCTGAACCACTCTCAGTAGTCAATGTGACTTCATTATCCTCAACAAAATTAACATCTAGCCCTATTAACTTTGAGTATTGTTTTGTTGGCGCCTTGTAAGTTTCTCCTGAGACAGACGTATAGCGTCCTGTGGTTAACACAAACTCAGTACTACCCTCCTGCCAGCTCGGCAATTCTGGATAATGATCGAATGCAGGTTCAATCTCTTTATCCGTAGGCAGGGCGATCCACAGCTGTACCATATTGATACGGCGGTCATCTTCATTGGCACCGCTTTTACTGGAAAATACACTTTGCTCAGTGTGGCTAATGCCTCTGGTTGGACCTGTTCCAGCAGTCATTAAGTTGACTTTGTTTGCAGTGATGATCTGTTCATTACCTAGACTGTCTTTATGTAAAATCTCGCCTTCAATCATCCAAGTAAACGTTTGCAAGTTTGTGTGTGGATGACGACCGACCTGCATGCCTTCATCGCCCTCATTAAAAGTAGAGGGTCCCGCATGATCCAAAAAGCACCAAGCACCAATGGTTTTTATTCTTTTATTAGGTAAGGCACGCGCAATAGGTACACCACCCACATCTTTAGCCCTAGGTTCTAATTTTGTTATGTCCATCAGTTGCCTCACTAAATGTTCAATGAATTAGGTTTTATCAGTCTTATAGATACAAAGCAGTGTTACCTACTTTACATTTTTATAGTTATTAAAGCTGGTACTGAAGTTTAGCTTAAATACCAGCTTAGTAGATTATCTTTTATTACATAAGTAATTTACACATAAGTACTTTACTTTACATAAGTACTTTAGATAAGTACTTTACATAACTAATTTACATAGGTACTTCCATTAATAGCACTCTCGAGTCTTCAAGTGCTTCAACATCAAATGAGTCAACCTCTTCAATACCCATGCCATCACGAGTCTCTAAGGTCACATCATCAATCTTAACCTTACCCTCGATAACAAAGGCATACACGCCATTCTTTTTGTTTTTCAACTCATAAGAAGCGGTTGCCCCTTTATCTAAATTGCCCATATGGAACCAAGCATCTTGATGAATCCACACGCCAGCATCATCAGGATTTGGCGACAAGATTTGACCAAACTCATTTGGCGTTAGCATATCAGCAATTTTTAATTGTTGATAACGTGGCTCTACCCCTTGTTTATTTGGCATGACCCAAATTTGGAAAAATTTAACAGGCTCGTCAGCATTGCCATTCATCTCACTGTGCGCAATACCTGTACCAGCAGACATGACCTGTATTTCGCCACTTTCAATAACGCCATTCGTACCAATGGTATCTTTATGAGCTAATCTACCAGATGTCGGAATAGAGATAATTTCCATATCACGGTGTGGATGCGTGCCGAAACCTTTACCACCTTCTACATGGTCATCATTAATCACACGTAGAGCACCAAATCCCATACGTTCTGGGTTATAGTAATTAGCAAAGCTAAAAGTATGTTTGCTTTTTAGCCAACCATGATCAGCATTTCCACGAGTGTCAGCAGCATGATAAATTGTTTTCATAATAAGTCCTTAATAGTTTGTGTGTGTTGCAAACAAGTTTAAATGACGCTGGCTTGTTTGTTTCAATGTCACTATTGTACTTGTTGATGGATATAAGATAAATAACAATAAAATCAAATCATAGTTCTCTAAAGTAGAACAAAATGCCTATAATAGAGTGTATTCAGTCAGGTAATTCATATAGCGATATACGTTTAAATAGACTAAAATTTAAATTGACACAATCAAAGGAGAATAAAAATGCCTAACAATGAGCCATTAACCTATGAGGTTATTGATAATAAAGAAGCAAAGCGCTTTGAGATCCATGTCGATGGTAAAGTAGCATTCGAAGATTATGATTTCTTTGAGACCAGCGAAGGCGAAAAAGGCATTGCTTACTTACATACCGAAGTGCCAAAAGAGCTGGGTGGCAGAGGCATCGCAGGCTATTTAGTAAAATATATATTAGATGATGCGTCTCGTAAAAATCTAAGAGTAAAACCAATCTGTCCTTATGTTAAAGCTTATATCGACAAGCACCCTGAGTATCATGATAACTCGGTTTTCCATAATGCAAAACCATAACTATAAAACTTAACCTGATATAAGGTAAAACAATAGCCAATAGTGCCTACTCTATTCAGCATTGGTAATTTAGATACTCACTTGCTTCTGTCTGATATAAGGGATATAAAAAGGGAGAGATATGCTGCGTACCTCTCCTTTTATAACTACTTATAACTACCTTTTGGTTTTAATTGCTTTTTATAGTCTAAAAATCTCACAAGCTGACCTCCATGCACCCATACATGCAATATAGTAAGTGGATGTTGAATTATAGCTATGTGTAAAGCCACTATTTATAGGATAGCTGTATATAGATTAGCTGTCTTGATTTAGCTTAGCCCGCGCGCTTGGCTTGTTTAATACCTTTATTTTTTAATATTTTTATTTTTTAATATTTTTATTTTTTAAAATCTTTATTTTTCTGAAGCGAATTCAGTAAATGCCTCAATAAACTTCTGCAAGAATTCTTGGGTACGTTCGATAACATTGCCCTCATCATCTAAGCTATCAGTCGCATGACTTAAAAATATTTCAGGATTAATCATCATTTGCACAGATAGGTGTTGCATACTTTTACGCACATCCAGCCCACTATTAATACCCCCATAGCTGCTTGGCGACGCAGTGACAACGGCGACCTTCTTGTTTGTCCAAACACTCTGTTTGAAGGGTCTAGAACCAATATCAATCACATTCTTAACAGCGGCTGGCATGGTACGGTTATGCTCTGGTGTGACAATGAGAATAGCATCTGCTTGCTTTATGTCATGACGCACACGCTCATAACTTTCAATCGTTAAACCATCATAATCCTGATTGTAAAGAGGGAGATCTGAGATTTTAATTTCTCGTACAGTAATATTGTCCGGTAGCTGTGAGACAATAAATTCTGCGAATTTCCTATTAATAGAATCGGTTCTTAAGCTGCCAATAATTAGGCCTACATTAACAACTTTATTATTCACTGCATTATTATTATTCACTGCATTATTATTTATGCCATTATTCATAATTGAACCCTGTACAATGTTATTCATTTAATTAGAAGGTACACAATAACTTAGGAGGTACGCAATAACTCGATTTTATGGATTCGATTTTAAAAACAAAAAAGCGACTGGTATTGATGATAATGCTTCCTGAACAAAAGGTACAGTCAGCAAATTCATCATCACCAGTCGCTCAAGTTTTAAATTATGCGCAATGCCTATGAATAATACCAAAAATACGATAGGTTATGCGACATAGCATGTTGTGACTATATTAATTTATTGTTTTCACGATCATCAATCGCATAGGCACCAGCACCGTGAACAAATAACATTAAAAAGCCACCCGCAATTGCGATATTTTTCATGAACATTGTCATCTGCATTTGGTCACTAAAGTCAGAGTGGAAAATCACAGCAGAAACAATATTAAAACCGACCATCAACAGTGCCACTAAACGGGTTTTGAAACCAAGAAGAATGGCAAAACCACCTAGTATTTCAAAGGCAATAACTAAAGGTAGTAGCATGCCTGGCACACCCATCGCTTCCATATAGCCTTGTGTCGCTGCATAGCCTGATATTTTGTTAAAACCTGACAAAATAAAAATAGCAGATAGAAAAAGACGACCAAGTGGTGCGCTGATCTCTTGTAACTTATTCATAATGGCTCTCCGATATATTTGTTTGATTAAAATTAGTTTGATTGAATTATCATATCTATATTATGAGTCGTTAACTCTAAATTACGTGCATATTGTATGCGTTGACTAAAATTAAATAAACCCTAATAATTACAAATGAGTGTTCCTATATTTAGAACAATTATTTACAGAAGTTATTAGGATAAAATTCGATAAATCACAAAGAGGCTTAAGTATGGGACAGCTTGAAGATATGGAAATGTTCATACGTATCGTTGATGCAGGCAGTATAACAAAGGCATCAGAACAACTTAGTGTCGTCAAGTCTGCGGTCAGCCGACGCTTAAAAGAGCTAGAGGAAACTTTGGGCGTTCAACTTCTTACTAGAACCACAAGACAATCTAACTTAACAGAAGCTGGCGAGTATTATTATCATAGAGCACAGAATATCTTAGATGAAGTAAAGGCGCTGAATGAGCGTACCAGTGGGTCAAAAACCAGCATTGGCGGTACACTTAAAATATCTGCACCCCTCTCGTTTGGGTTGATGCATTTTGCGCATATTATTGATGAGTTTGCTAGTAAGCATCCAAATATCAATTTTGAACTGGATTTTTCAGACAGAAAGGTTGACTTAATCGAAGAGGGGTTTGAGCTTGCCATTCGTATTGGAAACTTGCAAGACTCATCACATCAAGCCAAACGCTTGACCCCAATAAGATTTGCTCTTTGTGCTAGCCCAGATTATTTAGCTGAAAAAGGCATACCCACAACGGTTGAGGACTTAGAAGCTCACGATTTTTTACAATACGGTTTAGATAGAAATATAAATCTAGAATTGACCGATAAAGAGGGTGTTATACACAAATTGCCTGTTAGCTCTAAAATAAAGTCCACAAATGGAGAATTTCTGATTGATATGGCAATAAAAAACCATGGCATTACATTTTTACCCACTTTTATTTCCTACAATGCTTTAAAAAGTGGAAAACTTGTTTCGCTCTTAACAGACTATCAACTACCCAGTTTAACTGCTTACGCCGTCTACCCTAAAAATCGTTTTTTATCTCAGCGCTGCCGCTACTTTATTGACCATCTCAGTACATGCTTTAGTCATGAACCCTATTGGGATGCCGATCTATAGCCTGTTCTGGAGACATTATCTATATCAATCCTTTAATGTCATAAATACATTCATATTGGAATAAAGCTTATATGTCGTCAACGTCATCTACTCAATTCACTAAAGAGATCTGTGCTAGAGACCCACATGAGCCAAATCGTACGTCAACAACACTTGAGCTATTCTTTGACTTAGTTTATGTTATAGCGGTCTCTGCAGCAGCAAAAGGCTTTTACAACCAGTTAAGTGAACACGATATTACAGGCTTTATTACGTTTACTTTGGCATTTTTTATCCTATGGAATGCCTGGACGAGCTTTACATGGTTTGGATCAGGTTATGACCCAGACGATACCAACTATCGAATCTCTGTTTTATTTCAGATGTTAGGCTCATTAATGATTGCCTCTAACATCAATCAGTTTTTTGACAGCGGCTTAACTTGGCTAGGTGTCGTTGGCTACGCTATTATGCGGCTTGCCAGCTGTAGCCAGTGGTGGCGTGTTTATCAGCATGTACCGGATCACAAAAGCGTGGCTGGGCGTAGCATTATCGGACTCTTGGTACTGCAATGTATGTGGATAAGCTGGTTGTTTTTACCCTCTTCTATACAAACACCTGCTCTATTTATATTTATTGCTGGGGAGCTGATTATGCCCATATGGGCACGCTCAGAGCATTTTAATAACTGGCACCCCGAGCATCTGGCAGAACGTTATGGTCTACTGACTATCATCGTTTTAGGCGAAGGTATGGTCGGTGTCAGTACGACCATGCAACATTTTATCACTCAGCCTACTTATCATACTGGATCGATCTTTCTATTGTGTGCCTTCCTAATATCGCTGTTGTTTTTTTCGTGGTGGCTATATTTCAATATTCCCTTTAATGAGATCTTGGCGAGAGAGCATCGTCGTCACAACTTAATCTTATTTGGTTACGGTCATTTCTTTATCTTTGCCTCTTTGGCAGGTCTAGGCGCCTCTTTAAATCTTGTGCCTAATGCCATCGCTCATGCTTCAGATAACATTGCTCATAATGTATCGTCTATCTATACCATTTGTATGATCTTGCTACAGCTGTTGGCTTTTTTGGTTATATTAACATTAATGCGTAAAACGATGTGTCATCAATCTACTCATAATATGGCAGCGCTAACGACCGCTATTGCTATCATAGCCATCAGCATATTTATCGTGTATCTTGGCTTACCGATACTCTATGGCATAGGCGTCAGCGTTTTGGCACCCGTATCAATGATCATTTGGTTTAGGAGAGATACTAGAGATACTGACCCTCATTTTGAACGGGCTTGAGTGAATAAGCCTGACGAGCATTATCACTGCAGAACATTATGACTTAGCCAGACTGACTTTGTGAGTCATCTTTAGACTTATCAAATAAGTTATCAATTGGTTTATTGTGAACTTTTGAGCTATTAAATAGCCTTTTCTTTTCATCATTAAGCTCTTCCACCCAGAAGTTAATATTAAACTGTGCGTCATCACTTAGCTCGACACGGTGCCAGTATTGTGGTGGGCTGGTAGCGAATTGTCCTGCTTGTATCACAACCTTCTTCTCAGGTTCAGTAGCCGTTTCATCTGCAAAACCATAAAAAGTAACCACTCCTTGCATCACACAAATCTGACCAAAGACACCTTCGGCAGTATTGTGATGCGTTAGCAATGCCTGAGGCACATTTTCTTTAGTAAAAAATGGTGTTGAACGTTTTATTTTCCAGTGGCTGGGGATAATCGTGTGATTCATATTGTAGCTCCTATCTTTTATTGATCCAGCCTTTGTCAAAGTACTTAACGGTCTTCATTATGACGCTTTACCTTTTCAGAGCTGGCGTCATAAATCGCAGTCAGCTCTTGTTCCGATAGCAACGCTTCCACTAATGGAAACAGTTCTCGTTCTTCAAAACGAATATGATCATATAGCGCCGTACCCAGCTCACGAACTTGATCCACACCAATACTGGGCAACTCTATTAACTCATATAACTTTTTGTACTGTGATGCAATTGCATCAATAATATCTGCAACCTTAGGATGTGTTTGTTTATAACTTTCTAGTTTAGATAACATCAAATCATCTTCAACATCGAAATGATTGATCATATTCTGATTAATATAATGGGTTAATGCCGTCCAATGCTCAGCAATTTCTTTAGCATCATTAGAGCACTCCTTCGCATGTCTGGAAAGAACCAAACCTAAATGATGCTCTCTTGATAAAGGCTGGAGTTGATCGGCTCGCTTCATAGTACATCCTTATTATGTCATTATGTCCGATATCAAAAGTGAAATGATACAGATAGTTTTGTTTTTTCTTTATTGACTTAGTACTTAGCCTCTAAATATATTTTCTTGAGCCAGCTCCATCTGTATACCGTCAATATCAGCTTTATCAGCTTTATCAGCTTGCACAATGGCTTCTCTATCACTCTCAATACCATTGACATAGATAGTAGGCAATTCTTCACGACTTGAGGCAATTAAATGACTATGATTGCTACGCTCTTCAAGCATCGCTTTTTTGATAAACACTTAGTCAAAATGTGGTTTTTTCAAATCATCTGACGTTGGCATAATCCGAACATTATCATCTGCAGCGTGTTTCGGATCATAGGTCGTAACAGTCATGTGTCATGTGATACTGCGTTTAATCATCTGTCTCCCTATAGATTTCAATTAGTAATACTCCATTTTAATGACGTATTTAAAAACTGAATAAACTCTATAAAGGTACCACTAAACACTAGTGGTAAGGTCGGGTATTATATTAACCAGCATTCAAGCTCATTTTTGGACCAAAAGGCTCATAGTGAATGTTATCCCCACTGTGTTCCAGAGATATTAACCCATCTATCATGCTGTCCATAAAGGCCATAGAACCACAAACATAAACATCAGCAGGGTTTGGCAATGTATTTAGCCAAGACTCATTAAGAATTTGCTTGTTTTCAGAATAGAAATAATGCTTGTCTGTGTGTGACCCTTTTTTTAACACATTTTCCACTTGTTTAAAAAATGCATGGTGTTCAAAGTTTTGACACGCATAAGTCCAAATAATTGGACGCTCAGAGTTTTCTCGAACCTGTGTTTCAAGCATAGATAATACAGGAGTAACCCCAACGCCTGCGCTAATCAACACTAAAGGTATTTCGTTTTGATTGATTAACGCTGGGTTTAGTTTAAAATCGCCTGCAGGTGCAGATAATAAAATGGTGTCGCCTATCTCTACCTTATCGTGTAAGTGATTTGAGACCAAACCTCGGTGTGCGTTACGATTATCACGGCGCACTGCAAATTTAATCCCCTCGCTTGCATCTGTCGAGTAAAGCGAATAATGTCTTAATGCAATATGGTCACTGTCTTCTGGGTCGGTTTTAACAGTGATGTATTGACCTGCGCTGAGCTTAAGATTATTTAACTTAATCGATTCAGCATCTATAGGCTGTACTGTAAAGGCGGCGATATCGCTACCTGTGATTTCTTTTTTAACCACTTTAAATTCAGCAAAACCTTGCCACATTGCTGAATCATACATTTGTTTTTCAACATTGATAAAGACGTTAGCAATCTCATCGTACGCCTCTGCCCAAGCATTAATGATGTCATCTGTCGCTGCATCGCCGAGCACTTCTTTAATACCGCCTAATAGGTGCTTGCCAACTATGGGGTAATGCTCAGGTTTAATTTGTAGTGCACGGTGCTTATGACTAATCTGCATGACCTGCGGTAATAGCACCTCAAGATTCTCAAGATGCTTGGCAGCGGCCAATACTGTGGTTGCTAAGGCGGTCTGCTGACGTCCAAGCTTTTGGTTAGTTTCATTAAAAATATCCAGTAGCTCTGGATGCTCAGCAAACATGTTTTTATAAAATACAGTTGTTATCTCTGTACCGTGTTTTTCAAGCACAGGAACAGTTTGTTTGACAACGTCTAATGTTTTGCGAGACGCCATAGTCATATCCTTAGTGATTGCTTATCAATAGACTGCAAACAGCTCATTGATTATGAATTGGTTCAATCCTGCGTTGATGGGTCAAATGTGTAGTCTGCACTACTAGGGAGGTTACTTTAACATAACATTCATTTCAAATACATGTTATGAGCTTATATTATCCACACAATCATGTATTGCTTTGGTAAGACATTCTATTGAGACTTTTTCTGTCTCAGAAAATCTTCAGTAAAACCAATATCTTTAGGTTTAAACCAAAGCGCCGTCATATGGATACCAACAGCAAAACCAGCACCTACAATAGACATAAATAGCCGCGACACAAAAACCGCATCGCGGAGTTACCAAACGCAAAAAACCAATTGGGTATTGCCACCATTACCATTAATATGGAAAAACACGTCTGGGTCCAAACCGATCCAGTGCCATACCTACCACCACTCGTCCTGATATGGTTAATGCAACGTTGGCTATTAAAAATAGCTTAATATGATCATTGGTTAGGTAGTTTTCTATTGCTAGCATTGAGGTTACCAACGGTGCCATAGTGAACCAGACATAAAATGTTGTAAAAAACAACAATCGCATTGGTTGTTGTCTCAGCTATGTGTTCGCATAATAGGATATGGATTATAGATAGGGATGTTTTTTTGGTAGATTTAGCGAGAATAAAAGCTGAATGTATGCTTGTGCTTGGCTTGCTAACTATTTAAATCTTGCTAACTATTTAAATAAAGACTAGAAATTAAATAAAGACGAGAAACCAAGATTAGAACCCTGATTTTATAGAAAAAAAGTCTCACTACTCTTAAAATGAGTAGTGAGACTTTTCAATTGCTCTATGAGCCGAATTTGGAGCGGGAAAAGGGATTCGAACCCTCGACCCCAACCTTGGCAAGGTTATGCTCTACCACTGAGCTATTCCCGCGTTAATCAAGCCTTACAACTTGATAGGGTCGATATTATATAGGTTATTTAAAGTCTGTCAACACTTTTTGCTAAAAAATAGTTTATAGTTGTTCAAAAAAGTTATTTAGAATATTCATCAAACTTTTAGAACTTGTATTCATAAGCGAAAGTTAGGGAGTTTTTAGAATAAAATGACTCAATACGAAGCGCCATTAAGTTAAAAGCTCGGGTTGAATAGTCATTCTATTTAATACTAGCTTAAACGAAATAGTGGCTTATTTTAGTCAAAAATAGCCTTATAGGTTATGAATATAGTTTCTTAATGTGCTGTTATAAAGTGTAATTTACAATAATGAGTTAGTTTGTTACGGTCAGAAGGTTATTTTTTATATAGTATTATAATAGACGAACATTATTAACTTTTTTGATAAGGATATATGGAATGCATAGCATTGTAATGAGAAATTTTTTAATTCGTAGTACACTTGCAGCATCAGTTTCTATAATGGCGCTATCGGGCTGTAGCAGCACGACAAATACTGGTGTTTTAGGGGGCGATAGACAACAGCTTCTATTGGTATCAAACGAACAAGTCCTACAACTGTCCGCTCAAAGCTATAATAAGGCAATTCAAGAGGCGAGAAAAAAAGGCGTTTTAGATACTGATGCGGCCACCCTTGCTCGGTTAAAACGCATCGCTAATAGACTCATTGGTCAAGTAGAGTTATATCGTAATGATGCCAGCAAATGGAATTGGGAAGTACACACCATTAAGTCAAACGAGTTGAACGCTTTTGTTATGCCAGGCGGTAAAATAATGTTTTATACGGGGATTATTGACCGTCTAAACCTTACTGATGCTGAGATTGCAGCAATCATGGGTCATGAAATGGCACATGCTATCCGTGAGCATGCTCGTGAACGTATTTCTGGACAATATGCAACCCAAGCCGGTATTGGCATTGCGGCTAGTGTATTTGGTTTATCACAAGGTCAAGCGCAACTTGCCACTATTGCAGGTGATTTGGGCATTAGCCGTCCACACAGCCGTACGCAAGAGTCTGAAGCTGACAAAGTTGGTTTAGTGCTGATGGCAAAAGCAGGATATGACCCGCAGGCAGCAATTACCCTATGGCAAAAGATGCAACGTGCTGCTAAAGGTGAACCACCGCAGTTTTTAAGTACTCACCCCTCAAGCTCTAACCGTATTGCTTCACTGCAATCTTTAATGCCTCAAGTTAAACCTTATTATTTGCAAAGTCGTTAGTTTATGATTACATCTTTTATGATGTCAATCTATAAATAAACTTTCACGAAGACAGCCATTTAATAAGTAATGGCTGTTCTTTGCATTTTTTACTAGAGTGTCACACCCTTTAGCTGTTAATATATTATATACAGTTAACACTTGTTTTCTAATATTGATTTAGCTCAGGAACTTTTCACAGTGCAAACTCAAGACAAAATTATTCAAAGTTTACAAGTCTTAAACCCTACTCATACCCAGCTTATTAATGAGTCAATGAATCATGCAGGCTACTTTGAAGGTAAAGAGAGTCATTTCAAACTTACGATTGTCAGTGAGGCATTTGAAAATAAGCGTTTGGTCGCGAGACATCAATCGCTTTATGCGCTTGTAGACGCATTAATGACAAGTCAGGGAGGAAGCATTCACGCCCTTGCTATTCACGCTTATACCCCTGCAGAGTGGGGCTTACTAAATAAAAATAATGGCAATGTTCCCCAAAGCCCGCTTTGCGCGGGTACAAATGCTAACTAATAACTCAGCATTTTAACTGCTTGTTATGCTAATTGCCTGAGACTGTGAGACAGTTATGAAACATATACATATGATGATGGCGTTTATTACCATTGCTTTATTTCTATGGCAAAGTTATTTGCTGATAATTGCGAATAAGCGCCTAACTAAATCAGTCAAAATAGCAACACATGTCGTCTACACGTTATTGGTGGTTTCAGGGGTCATGGTTGTTATGCCCTTACTGTCTACCAACGCCCCATTACAGTGGGTTGCCGGTAAAATCATATTACTCGTTGCAGCAATAAGTGCTAGTATTAAGGCATTTAGATCGACAGCTACCAAAGAGCAAAGCAAAGCAGGAATTTTTATTGCTTTAGTTGCTTATGTTGGTATTTTGGCTTTAGCTTTTATTAAACCCAGTAATTTTATTTAATTATTTAATATTGGTCTTATATATTTATATGAATGGATCAAATCACTTGAATTTCGGATTGTATATGTTTACCTCAATGAAATCTCTCTTATCCACAAACAGCGTATTGCTTATGAGCTGTCTACTGCTCTCTAGCTGCGCCAGTACGGGAAATATATCGCCACAATATATTCCGCCAAGTAATTATCAAAGCTATGACTGTAAGGGTCTTTCACAAGAATATAGCCGCATCAATAGTTATGTTGAAAAAACGCAAGCTCAACAGTCTTCAATTACCACAACAGGTGTTGGCGTTGGGGTTTCTGCAGGGCGCTGGGGAATTTCTCCAAATATCAATATTGGTTTAGGGAAAAGGGGTAACACTCAAGCTCGTGACGCCAAACTTTCCCGTCTTTATGGCGAACGCGATGCAGTTATCCAGTCTGCACGTATGAAAAAATGTGCCTTTGCTACTCATTTAAAGATTTATGGTGAATAACTGGTAATAATTGAATAGCAATAATTAATGGATAGCATTAGATAAGGAAATACAACTATGACTCAATCTTCTTCTCGTCAAGCAAAACCGCCACACTTTGAACGTGATGACCAACAGCGCATTGTTATTACTGGTATGGGAGCTATCACGCCATTGGCATTGGATGCGGATAAGACGTGGCAGCGTATTCTAAAAGGTGAGAGCGGTATTAAGCCAATCACCCATTTTGATGCCTCAACCTATCGTGCACAATTTGCTGGTACAGTTGAAAACTTTGACCCCAGTCAATTCATGCCCGCTAAAGATGCCAGACGCTATGATAGCTTTATTCATTATGGCGTGGCTGCTTCGAGCATGGCTCTCAAAGATGCGGGATTTATCTCAGAAGTTTCTGCCGATGATGCTTTAGTTGAAAATGTAGACCCAAACCGTTTTGGGGTTATCATTGGTTCAGGTATTGGCGGTCTACAAACGTTGGAAAACAATCGAGATGACCTAAGAGAAAAAGGCATACGTCGAGTTTCGCCCTTTTGTATTCCAGGCACAATTATCAACATTACCGCAGGTATTGTCGCGATGAAACACGGTTTAAAAGGTCCCAACCTTGCTACCTCAACAGCCTGTACGACAGCGACCCATGCCATTGGTCTAGCAGCTAGATTAATCGCCTACGGTGATTGCGATGTGATGTTAGCAGGTGCTAGTGAAAAGGGTTCAAGCCCACTAGGAATGGCAGGTTTTGCAGCAATGGGAGCCCTATCCACTCAAAACGATGATCCTACTGGCGCAAGTAAGCCTTTTGATAAAAATAGAGATGGTTTTGTACTCGGTGATGGCGCAGGCGTGATGGTTTTGGAGAGCTTAGCGCATGCCAAAGCTCGTGGTGCAACTATCTTAGCTGAATTAGTAGGCTTTGGCATGAGCGATGATGCTCATCATATTACCGCGCCACCTGAAGGTGGCGAGGGTGCTGCACGCTCTATGAAGCATGCAATACTAGATGCGGGTATTAAACCGTGTGATATTGGCTATATTAATGCTCATGGCACCAGTACACCAGCAGGAGATGTTGCAGAGTCAGCCGCTATCGAAAATATTTTTCACGAATGTAAAGATGATATTCTGGTAAGTTCAACTAAATCGATGACGGGTCATCTACTTGGTGCGGCAGGTGCTATTGAAGCCATTTTTAGTGTTCAGGCATTACAAGATCAAATTGTTCCACCCACCATCAACCTAAAAGAAATTGACGAAAACTGTCGTTTAGATTACGTTGCCAATCATGCCCGTAAAGTTGAAGGGTTGAATTACGTCATGTCTAATAGTTTCGGATTTGGCGGTACCAATGGCTCACTTATTTTTTCTCGCTGGGAGAAATCAGAGTAGCTTGTAGCTTATTATTACTCATGTCATCATTAAGCTGCCATTTCTGATTTGCTTTTAGAGCACTAAGGCACTAAAGAGCAACTGGCTATCAAACCCCTGTTTAGGGCTTATTAGTCTAGTTACTCTTTAATGACTATTACTGAGTATTTTAGATTTATTAGGGCTGCATTGAGTTCACAAATAAGCATCACTGTGCTATGTTTGGATTCAATACAGCCTTTTATAATTAAGCCTACTAAGAAACATACCTAGAATAAACTTTTGACACATATGCTCAAAAATATTTCGCCTAACTGGAAAATACTCATATGACACAAATTGCATTTTCACATCAGTTTTCAAATCGTTGGTTAGCCGCCCCTCAGCAAATTAAAAACGCCATTGTTCAGGAGCTTGATGATATCGTTCAGCTGTTAGACCATAAAACTGAACTTAGTGAGTTTAAATTTACTACGCCAGATCTCCGAAGTTATATAGATACTATTTACGCAGATTTAGCTCGCGAAAAAGCAGCTAAACTGGCATTGCAACAGAAAGAAAAACTCGCTAAAGAAGCGCTAATAGATGACCAAGAGGCTTTAAAAGCAGTAGAGAATAAAATGAGTGATGCATCAAGCACCTCTAATACCCCCAGTAGTGGCAATAGTACCGACCAAAGTGATCATGCTAAAAACAAAACACACCTTATTATTAAGCCATCTTACGGCAAACCATTAACAAGCCAAGATACTGTCCTTAATGCTAATAAGACAGAGAACGGTAATGACAATAACAATAAAAGGAATCAAGAAAACCAAAATTCTAACTCTGCGGCTTCTTGGTCTGATCCCAAAACTGAATTAGAGAAACAGCCTGCTAGGGTAGAGGACTCAGTTACTTTATCTTCGGCAAATGATTGCACAGAAATTGATGAGTCTCTACTCAAAGAGCTTGAAACCCGAATAGACGATTATTTGAGTGAACAGCTGGCTATCATGTCTGAGGATTTAAAGTCCTGGCTTAGAGATCAAGTCAGTAAAAAATAAAAATCGCTGCCAGATGACCACTCCGTTCTAACCCCTACCCTCTAACTATAAAACCGCTTATACACTTTTATATAAACATATAAGTATATAAGCGGCTTTTATGCCTACTAAAAGCAAACTTAATGGAAAAATTGTGTAATAGACATAATCCAGTCCGCCTTAATCATGCAATACTTTGTAAATGGTTTTAGCCAATACACTTCCAATACCCTTCACACCTGATAGCTCTTGCTGCGAGGCACCTAGTAATTGCTGTAGCCCACCAAAGTGATTCAACAAATCACGACGACGCTTTTCGCCAAGACCAGGTATGGCCTCTAAAACGGACGATGATCGACGTTTATCTCTTTTCTTTCGGTGGGCAGTGATGGCAAAACGGTGCGCTTCATCGCGGATGTGCATAATGAGATGGAGTGCTTTAGAATCCATGGGTAGATCAAGTGGCTCATGATCAATAAAATGCAGTACCTCAAGCCCAGCCTTACGCCCTTCACCTTTTGCGACGCCAATTAACAACGTATCATCCAATATACCTAACTCTGAAAGCACATTTTTCGCCATATTCAACTGACCTTTGCCCCCATCAATCAACAACAAATCAGGTAAAGGCTGTTTTTTGTAACGTCGATTTAGAACTTGTGACATGGCAGCATAATCATCGCCACCTTGAATGTCGTGAATAGCATATTGACGGTAATCCCTTTTTCGTGCCCCGCCCTGATCAAAAACAACGCAACTTGCAATAGTCGCCTCTCCCATCGTATGTGAGATATCAAAACATTCAATACGGTCAATCGTAGTGTGAGTAATGGGCTCAAGAGTTTGTTTTAAAGCCAAAAACCTTGCATGCAACTCTAAATAATCGCCCAATTTAGTTTTTAAGGCGTTATTAGCATTTAGCTTCGCCAAGTCTAACCATTCCGCTCGATGTTCACGCACACTCGTTTTAATAATCGTTTTACTCTCAAAATGAGTACATAATGCTTCTTGAACGGCAGTTTGGTCTGGCAGTTCATGGCTTATAATAATTTCATTTGGCAGATCATCGGTGACCTGAAAATAGAAAGAGATAATAAATGCTGATAAGTTTTCGCCTATCGGCGCACTACTATCGACATCTGGGAAGTAATTTTTTCCGCCCAAGACACGGCCACCCCGTACGGTAAGTACATTAACACAAGTCATACCCGCTTGACTGGTAATGGAGATAACATCTGCTTCTCCCTTCACAGTGTACACTGCCTGACGGGCCTGTACTTCTCGCATTCTTGACAACTGATCGCGATAAAATGCGGCTCGCTCAAAATTCAGCTCATCAGCAGCCGATTCCATCTTATCGATAAGTGCCGTATGAATGTCACTTGAATCGCCACGCAAAAATCGAATGGTATTGTTTACATCTTCGGCATACTCTTCAGGTGTCACGAGTCCAACACAGGGCGCACGGCAACGCTTAATTTGATACTCCAAACATGGACGTTTGCGTTGTTTAAAGAATGTATTGGTACACTGACGCATCTGAAACATTTTTTGCATTAGAACTAGCGTTTCTCTAGCGGCATGTGCCGAAGGAAATGGGCCAAAAAACTTTCCTTTTTGATGCTTGGCTTTTCCGCGTCCATAGGCAAGTCTAGGATAAGGTTTATCAGCTGAGATAAAGATATATAAATATGATTTATCATCACGTAGCAATACGTTATAAGGTGGGCGATGCTCTTTGATTAGGTTTTGTTCAAGCAGCAGGGCTTCAGTTTCACTTCGAGTAATAATAGTTTCGATATTATGAATACGAGACACTAGCGCACGAGTTTTTGGATGGTCGATGGATTTAGCAAAGTAGCTATTTACTCGACTTTTTAAAGACTTAGCCTTCCCTACATATAGAATATCACCTTTTTTATCCAGCATCTTATAAACGCCAGGCAAGTTGGGCAAACGCTGAATGAGATGCTTAAGGCGGGCTTTTTTTTCATCGATATTATTAGATGCAGTTTCACTGATCATAGTAGTCGTATAGTCAATAATTATAGTCGAAGTACTCCAATGACGCAGTCTCAAATAGTTACAAAGCAACTAAGTACAGTTGTAAAGCAAACGAGGTTAAGCCCGCAACCATTTAGAATTACTTTGACTATATAACGCCAAAATTAAGTTTAGATTATTTATTAATGGGGGGATGAGTAGCCAATTACAAGTTAAAAAAGCCAGCACAAGGCTGGCTTTATGATATTTAGCTTGATTTCATTCATCTGAATAATCTCAATAAACACAACGTCATTATTTATTTGCTGAAACTCTCTAATAGCGCTGGGATACCTGGTAACATTCCTACCATGGCCATGACGACAGTCAATAAGATGAACATAGCTGCCGGTATAATCCAGCGGCTCATTTTAGTTAGATTAGCGCTTCGCTCTTTTGAGCCAATCAAGCCTAAGTTATCAAGCAGCACTGTGAGCGACCAACCAAATGCAGGATTAACCAATGCTGAGGCGAATACAACAATAGCGGCAGACTGTGTCGTTTTCCCTTCACGCGTCATTTCCATCCCAGCTTCAAGTAACGGAATGAATACACCCACAATTAGCGCCACACACATGACAGGCTCCCAAATAGCCAAGTCCATTGGGTAACCCCATATAGAAGCTACCACGCAAAAAAGTGCCGTTAAAATTGCACCTGCAGGAATCGGACGTTTAGCAATAGCAGCCGGCACAATATAGGTACCCCAAGATGAAGCAAAGTTTGCACCACCCAGTGCAGACCCCACCACCTGACGAAAAGAAGTACTGACCATGGTGTCATCAATATTCATTACCACTTTTTCAGTACGTTTTGGATAACTGATTTTTTGAAAGACTTGATGACCCAAAAAGTCTGGGGACCACATAGCCACTGCTAAGATTGCAAATGGTAATACAACGATAAAGCTCTCTAAACTTGGTAACCCCAGCATCCAACCTGTATTGTCGCCCCACCAATAAGCAGGGCTCATATGAGGCATACCTGGTGCGGTTACAAAATTGAAAGGAGCACCTAGTAAGAATGCGCTTCCACCTCCTAATAAACAGCTTAAAGGTACGGCAAGCCAACGCTTATTAAAGTGTTCTAAAATGGCATACAATATGATTGTTCCTAGAATTACCACAAAGGCTATATGCGATAAACCTATGCTTTCTGACCAAGTTAGTAGTTTTTTTACTTGACCAGTTGTTCCAATAAAGCCGAGGTAAAGTAATAAACCACCGCATACCCCTTTACTGGTTAAGTTTGCAAGTAAGCTGCCCCCTTTACTCATTGCAAGTAACAGACCAAATAGACCAATCAACAAGCCAAAAGCCATTGGGTGGCCACCCGCAAGTACCACAATAGGAATCAAAGGTATGAGTGGACCGTGCGTTCCCGCTAAGTTGGCTGTCGGTAATAAAAAACCTGAAAATAAGACAATAAATAAAGAAACGATAAGCAACTCATATCGTACGTTTTCCAAGATAAATGCATTATTTAAATCTAATGCGCCAGCAAATGTTGCTGCAATTGCGCCCACCATTACAATTTTACCAATCGTCGCTGCTAAAGCAGGAATCGTATCTTCAAACTCAAAACGATAATCACGAAAAGGGAGGTTCGGTTTCCAGCGCTTTGGTTGCATAATCTGCAACTCGTGATTTAAATAAGCATCACGGCTATCAAAACTTGAGCTAGGTTTATGCAGTTCCTTATACTCGCCCACTAACGATATATCATTGTTACTAGCAAGGGATTGTTGATAACTCTCTGAATTAGACATTTGGCTATTATTCATTTTACCTCCTTTTGCAAATGCGAGATCCTCCATGATAACCATCAAAGATTAATATAATCGAAAACCTCAATTTGCACATTTGGTACCATTATAAGGCGCTTATTTTAAGTCAACATCCCCAAAATTACGAGCCTAAATTAAAAACTGATAAAAATTAGCCACTTACCCTTATTGTAATATTAATCCTTAAGTAGACTAAAATACTATAGTCAAAGAAGTCTAAAATAGTTACAAGGCAACCGAGTGCAAGTACTACTGGAGTAGGCTTAACGAGGTTAACGCCGTAACCGTTTAGTAGTTCGCTGACTATATAATCAAATGTTTAATGTATCAATGTGCTAAGTACCATATCATCAAATGCTAGCCGTTTTAACAAGGTAGTTAGTTATGCTAGGTCGTTGTATAGGCAAAATATAAGCCGTCACACAAAAGACCCCCAACCTTTTATAAGGGGTGGGGGTCTTAGTTTTAATAGCCACAAGCTGATTAATTTATAGCTAATGGATTACATAAGTAAAAGAAGCGGCTAAGCTTAAATACCTGGAGCTGTTTCAACTGCGTCTGGAACACCAGCGTCAGTTTTAGGCTTTTCAGATGAGCGGTAAGCCAGCTTTTCACGAATACGCGCAGATTTACCAGAACGCTCACGCAAGTAGTAAAGTTTCGCACGGCGAACAGCACCACGACGTTTCACTTCAATGCTATCAATAATTGGCGAATGCAATTGGAAAGCACGCTCTACACCAATACCACTGGATATTTTACGCACAGTAAAGGCAGAGTTTAAACCGCGGTTACGTTTCGCAATAACCACACCTTCAAATGCTTGAAGACGCTCGCGGTCACCTTCGCGTACTTTAACTTGGACAACTACGGTATCTCCAGAAGAAAATTTTGGATGTTCACGTAGTTGAGAAGTTTCAACTGCTTGTACTAATGGATGTACGTTGCTCATGAGAATGCTCCTCACATGGGATGACAGAGGCTCCACGCATGCCACCCGTTTATAGTAATTGCCTTATACGCTTCATATTGGCGACATAAGGAAACGGGAATAATAGAATCTAATAATTTTTTAAACTCACATGTCATAATCAATGACATCTAACCTAATAAGATAATTAATAATATAGTCACTAACTAATCTAAAATTAGTTAGCAATATCTCTGGATAATAAATTTTTAATATAAAGCCAGCAAGATATCAAAGAGGCATACTCACAATTTACTCTATCTCGCTTTTAGCCTGCTTAAGCAATTTTTTCTGATCTGGGGTAGGGTTAAACTTCTCCCATAAATCAGGACGGCGCAGCTTGGTACGTTTGACTTGTTGTATAAAACGCCATTTCGCAATATTAGCATGATGACCAGACAACAACACTTCTGGAACGCCTAAGCCTCCAAACTGATGAGGTTTTGTGTAATGGGGACAATCAAGAAGTCCATCAACAAACGAATCTTGCTCAGCAGATTTCGCATCCCCCATTACATTGGGTAATCGACGAATAACGCTATCCATCAAAACCATTGCAGGGAGCTCGCCACCTGTTAACACATAGTCTCCAATGGAAACTTCCCTATCAACATGCTGGATTAGCAATCGTTCATCAATACCCTCGTAACGACCACACAATAAAACCATGCCATCAAGCTTGTTAAATGACATCACCACACTTTCGTCTAAAATACGACCTTGCGGAGATAAATAAATTACTGGGCAGTGCTGAGCATCAACAGTACAACCATGCTTTTTTGCTTGGTCTTTTGCATAACTAATGGCTTTAACCAGAGGTTCTGCCATCATGACCATACCGGGTCCACCTCCAAAGGGGCGTTCATCAATACGGCGATAATTATCTGTCGTAAAGTCTCTAGGGTTAATAAAGTCAACAAAGACTTGTTTTTGATGTACTGCTCGACCAGTAATGCCGTAATCTGTAATAGATTTAAACATCTCTGGTAAAATTGTGATGACCGCAAAATACATTTTATCTTTCCAGCCAACCTTAGTCATCAATCAAGTCCGTAAACGACAACGTATACGACTTAAAGTATGGGAATTAAAAATCACGTTCCCAATCTACAGTTAATTGACCCCTGTCCAAATCAATACCATCAATTGTCTGCTTATGCCATGGAATCAAGCGTTCTTCATCATCAATACTGTCTGCGCTTGGTTTAATAACCATTACTTCGTGCGCGCCAGTCTCAAATAGCTCTTTGAATGTGCCTAAACACTCATCTTGCTTATTGACTACCCTAAGTCCAATTAATTCAGACAGGTAGTATTCATCATCAGCTGCTTCAGGGAAAGCATCTTTAGCAACCCAAACACTGACACCGTTCATAATCTCAGCCACGTTGCGATCAGCGATTTGTTCAAACTGCGCAACAAGACCCGATCCTTGACGACGCCAATTACTCACAGTAAGCGGTTTAAAACCACTTGCTGTTTTCATCCACCACGGCTGCATATCAAAAATAATGTCATGGTTTTCAGTTTCACTATAAACCCATAACCAGCCTTTTATGCCGTAAGGTTTTTTTAGCGTTGCTATTTTAACTAGACTGTCAGCACTAGGTGCATTCATAAGTATTGCTGCACTATCTATCATATATGATTAAAACAGGCATGTATCATTAAAACAGATATTACTAAAAGATATAACTGCTAAAAGAAACAACTTGCTATAAAATGAGATACAATCTCAAGTTAAATATTAAGCAGTTTCTGCTGCTGCTTCTATCTTATAGCTTTTTACCAAGGCCTTAACTCGATCCGAAGGCTGCGCACCTTTCTCGAGCCATTCATTGTAAGCTTCTAGGTCTAAACGTAAAGGCACATCTTGACCTTTAGCTAGTGGGTTATAAAAGCCAATGTTTTTGATGTAGCGGCCATCGCGTGAACGACGCTGATCTGCAACAACAACTTGGTAGAATGGGCGTTTTTTGGCACCGCCCCGTGCTAAACGTATAACAACCATTTGATTTCTCTCATCCGTAGGTATACCAAAAAGGGCATAATTATATCAGAATATAATATAATTGGGAACCTCTAGTTCAACTAATTTTTAACTATAAAACGATATGTTTATGAAATCTTCTTTTTTGACATCTTTTTGGCCAAATTTACGTCTTATTCCACGCTCTAATACTTGGCAAACGACCATATCAGTCATGCTCATTGTTATTTTAAGTGTGGTGGTGTCTATTTGGTTTTTTTGGCGTAGTCTATATTTACCTGAACTTCAAAATCATGCTCGATATCTTGCAACTGAGCTCAAACTTGTGCAAGCCACCCGTGAGCGTTGGAAAACTAATCCTGAAGTATTAAATTGGATTTTAAATCATAATCATATTGCCGTTGTGGAAGATCCTAAACATTTCCCAGATGTTTCTAAAAAGGCAGTTGCAGGTTTCTTTACAAATATATTAGAAGAAGAAATTAGCAAACAGATTGGTCGAGAAACAACTGTTTATTTTAAATTCAAACCCACTCCACAGCTTTGGATTCAAGATTCTGGCACAACTAATTACTGGATACGTGAGCCTGTTATCTTCTATGCTCAGTATAGCCCCAGTTCGCTTATCTTCTTTATATTAGGTATCCCTATATTTACACTGGTCACGATTCTGCTTTTAGTTCGCCAATTAAACCGTCCCTTACGTAAACTACAGCAAGCGGCCACCAACTATATCAATTTAGGTAGCGCTACCACCCTACCCACACGCAAAGGGACCACTGAAATAAGACGAGTCAACATGGCATTCAACCGTCTTTTCACTACCCTAAGTCAATCACAAAAAGAGCGTACTATTATGCTGGCGGGTATTTCGCACGATTTACGCACTCCATTAACCCGTATGCGACTGACCGCTGAAATGCTGCCTGACGAGTTTTTGCGTGAAGGTTTAATATATGATATTGAGGACATGAATGCCATCCTTGAGCAGTTCATCTCTTTCATGAAAGACGGCTCAGATGAACCTGTAAGGTTGACAAACCTAGACTCTATTTTTAAAGAAGTCATGGTGCAATTTGCCCCTTTAGAGTTTGTTTATAAAACACACAATGTTGTACAAGTGCCCGTACGGCCGCTTTCAATCAAACGATTAATCATTAACCTTGTGGTTAATGCTCAGCGATATGGAAAACCACCCATCTATCTCTCAGCAACCATAGAGCCGACATTTATTTCTGATGAAAAAATAAGTGATGAAGAGGAAACAGTATCAACACCTAATGTGATGCGTTCAGCTAAAGATCAGCTAATTATTTGTGTACGTGATTGCGGACCAGGAGTTGCAAACGATCAACTAGAGCGTATTATGCAACCGTTTGAACGTGGAGAGTCCGCCAGAACCACGCAAGGTAGTGGATTAGGATTGGCTATTGTAAGTCGTATTGCTGAGCTTCATCATGGTAGTGTTGACGCTAGAAATCATCCAGAGGGCGGGCTGCAAGTGTGTGTACGAATTCCGTTGATATCTCAAACTGGTACTTATACTGCTATTAATGAACATGACTAAAATTAGACAAAACTAATTATAATTAAATAAATAGCGCACCTGTAGAATTAGTCTTTAGTGCCTATTAGGGGAGGTACACTAGAGGACGTGTTCTCAAAGTCGATAGGGGCAATGAGATTTTCTTCTGCCTCTAAAACGCTTGAGGTTGGTTTAGGCTCATACAAAAAGGTAAAGTACCCTAACACTATAATGTTTATTATTACTAAACCCAAAAATAAATATGGCATTTTTTTTCCATTCTAAGATAGAGTGAGAGTTTAAAAGCTAAGACAAATTGGCTATGCTATACCAAAAACCCCTATGTTAAGCTAAGGCTAAACTGGTTAAAGGTATAGATCATATAGCTTAAACTTTTTTAAGACACATCATCAATCAGCTTACGCATACCTTTTTCTTGAGTCAAGGGATCTGCAGAGATTGTATTTGCTAAGGGGCGGATTGGCCAACGCATAATAAATCTTGCGCCACCTAAGCTTGGACTTTCATCTACACTCATTTCCCCATTAAACCAAAACGCAATACGTGAAACAATAGATAGTCCTAAACCATATCCTCCAGATGCTCTAGTTCTGCTATCATCTAACCTTGCAAAAGGTACAAAAACTTTGTCTCTATCTTCTTCTGCAATACCTTGACCATCATCTTCGACACATACAAATGCTTCACCCTTATTTACACCTGCACTAATAAGAATTTTTGAATCCGCATAACGTAATGCATTGCCAGCTAAATTTTGCACTACCCGGTGTAAATAACGTTTATCAGCGAATGCTGTAACTTTTGGTGGAGGGGGTAACCCTACGACATTAACCGGTTTACCAAGCGCATTGGTTTCTCGAACAATTTGCTCTACTAAATCGCGTAGATTAACTGACTCAAGATCAAGCTTAGGAGAACCTTCTTCTAATTTAGCATAGGTTAAAATTTCATCAATAAGTCCATTTAATGACTCAATATCTTCATCAATATAGTCTTTCTGCATTTGTCGTGAATCAGCGTCTTCTGTATCAGCCAACATATCTACAGCAAACCTAATACGAGCAACTGGTGTACGTAACTCATGCGACACCGCTCGTGTTAGCTCACGCTGCGACTCAATCAAACGTTTAATGTGGGCGGTCATGGCATTAAAAGTAGCCGCTAACTGAGCAATTTCATCCTGACCCACGACTTGCACACGCGTATCCAGATTACCATCGCCTACTTCATTCACACCTGACTGAATAAGTTGCAATTTACGCTCTAATGGAAAAATTAGTGCGTAAACACCCAAGCTTATCAAAAACATACTGATGAGTACCACGCTGATTATCAAATTAAACGGAAACCATTTAAAAAGACTAACAGGGCCTATCAAAACAACCATATTTTCAATCTTAGAGGGGGCAATAATTTTGATGGCTGAATTCTCTGTGCTGGCACTGTCACGAAACAGTATAACCACTTCATCTCGCAACAGACGACGCATTTGATCATCATCAAGATCCATGTCTGTGGTTTTTTCAAGGCTTAATGGAAAAGCAAATTTCTCAGAAATTTGCGCCAAGCGTTGTTTTTTTGCTTCAACAGTTTCAAAGTAAGACAGATCGTTAAGCAGTAACACTGCCATTGCACGCACTTGTTGCTCAGTTACCTTTGTCATGCGAACGGTAACAATATTGTCCTCGTTTTCAATGGGATGAAATATATCAGCGTATGGCGTTGGCTGGCTAACATAACGTACAACCGTCTTTTTACTTTCGAGTCTTTTTAACTCACTGGCTGTAAAGTCGATACTCTTTGATGGTTGGATACTAAAACTATTACCAAACAAGCGGCTCACATCATTCAACCAATACTGGCGTTGTATATCTGAAGGCTGTTGCTCCAAACCTGAGCTTACTAAATATAGGGCGCCGCTTGCCATATTTTCACGATAAGCTTGGATACGCTCTTTATTAATGGTATCTACTAATAGTTGTGCAAATAAAGCAACAAAAAGACAGACGAGTAGCAGTCCAGCATATATCCTTAAAAAGATACTATGTTTTAATGACGATAAAAATGGCATGAGTTGACTAACCAAAATAATTTAATACTAGTTTACCTTAAGTTATAGATTAAGCCTATATATCCTGCTCAGCTTTGGCACGAAATTCAAAGAATCGCATAAACACTGCTTAAAGATTCTAACAATTATTATCCTTCTACTCTATCCGCGATTATTACTTCTATTACTGATATTATTAATTAGAAGCTCAAATACCAACCCATACAGTAAAATTTAGCTAAAACACTCATTATTGATAAGACAAAAGCCAGTGCGATACTGGCTTTTACTTGAGATAAACAATTTGATAAAGAGACGCTAATCGTTGAACTAAAACGACTAATTACCTTCTTTTACAAATAGATACCCCTTACTGCGTACGGTTTTAATACGTTTAGGATTTTCTGGGTCGTCGCCGATTTTAGGACGAATACGAGAGATCCGGACATCAATAGAACGATCTTGACCATCATATTCAATACCACGTAAACGCTCAAATATATCTTCTCTCGACAAAATTCGACCTGCATTAGAAGCCAGTAACCATAATAAATCATATTCTGCACTAGTAAAGTCGACTAGCTCCTCATTGAGCGTAACAGAACGACCTCCATTATCAATAACAAGCTCACCAAACTCCAAGCGCTGCGGTACTTCCTCAGAAGGGGCACTATCAGATCGACGTAATAAAGCCCGAATACGTGCTAACAAAACTCTAGGTTGGGCGGGCTTAGCGACATAATCATCTGCACCCATTTCTAAACCAAGTACTTGATCCATATCTTCAGTACGTGCGGTTAGCATGAGTATTGGGTTATGATAATGAGGTCTAACTTCTCGGCATACTGTTAATCCATCACTACCAGGTAGCATCACATCCAAAACAACCAAATCCGGCTGCTCATTGACGATTCGACGTATCGCACGATTACCATCTGTTTCAATAGCCACGTCAAGACCGTTTTTTATTAAATAGTCTTGGGTTAGCATAGCAAGGCGTTCATCATCTTCTACAATAAGTATTCTTGGGCTTAACTCTTCTTCGACATTAGACATTTAAACTTCCTCAAATATTTTTATAAAGTAACAATAGTCAAATAGGTACACTGTCTTCAGAACTACTAAATAGGATAGAAGACCTAAACCAGAAAAACATAATTTCATCAAACTTATTTTCAACTTTCTGAAATAATACAGTTTGCTTATAAATTATATTATAAACATAGTTCATGTATAAGCAGATTTTTATTATCAAGTAATATTAACACATAAAAAAACAGCCTAATATAGGCTGTCTAATTATTTGTATATTACATACTAAAAGTTATATAAGATTTACAAAACTCTATGCACGGTTGCGGTACTTTCTTAATGTCTGCAACTGAGCAACGGACTCTGCAAGAGATGCCAAAGCAGCGCTCGTTTGAACGCTGTCTGTTTGATTCGCAAGTTGCTGCTCTGCTTCTTTACGAGCAGCCATAATTTTGGACTCATCTAAATCGTGAGCTCGCTCAGCTGTATCTGCAAGCACCGTTACTAGCTTAGGTTGAACCTCAAGAACGCCACCTGATACATAAATTACTTCTTCATTTCCATCAGCAGTTTGAATGCGCATCGAACCTGGTTTCAGAAGGGTTATAAGTGGCGTATGACCAGCCAAAATACCTACTTCACCCTCACTACCTGTCGCAATTAACATACTAATTTCGCCAGCATATATCTCTTCACGAGCACTAACAACTCGGCACTGTAAGGTTGCCATGCGACTCTCCGTTATAAACTCATTATCGTAATAATAGAAGTATCACTTAAAAATTCAACAAAATCTAAAATAGGTATAATCTTGCCAATGAAGACTCAAATCAATCAAGCTTATACGTTTTAAATAGCTACTATAATTGATAATCAAGCAGCCGACTTCATTTTTTCCGCTTTAGCGACAACTTCTTCTATACTACCAGCCATGTAAAATGCTTGTTCTGGTAAATCATCATATTTCCCATCCAGAATATCTCGGAAGCTAGAAATAGTATCCTGTAAAGTTACGTACTTACCTGGTGCACCAGTGAATACTTCAGCAACGTGGAAAGGTTGTGATAAGAAGCGCTGAATTTTACGAGCTCGGTATACCACCATCTTATCTTCTTCAGATAGCTCATCCATACCTAGAATAGCGATGATATCTTTAAGCTCTTTATAACGCTGTAAAACTTCCTGGACACCACGTGCTACTGAATAGTGCTCTTCACCGATCACTAGAGGATCAAGCTGACGTGACGTAGAATCTAGTGGATCAATCGCAGGGTAAATACCTTGTGAAGCGATATCACGACTCAATACAACGGTTGCATCTAAGTGAGCAAATGTTGTCGCTGGTGATGGGTCGGTTAAATCATCCGCGGGTACATATACAGCTTGAATAGACGTAATAGAACCCGTCTGAGTGGATGTAATACGTTCTTGCAAAACTCCCATCTCTTCGGCCAATGTAGGCTGATAACCTACCGCAGATGGCATACGCCCTAACAGTGCTGATACCTCAGTACCTGCTAATGTATAACGGTAGATGTTATCAACGAATAATAGTACGTCTTTACCTTTACCATTTTCGTCTTTTTGATCTCGGAAATATTCCGCCATAGTTAAGCCAGTTAAAGCAACACGTAAACGGTTACCTGGTGGTTCATTCATCTGACCATATACCATAGCAACTTTAGAGTTAGTAAAGTTTTCAACATCGACAACGCCAGCTTCCTGCATCTCGTGATAAAAGTCATTACCTTCACGAGTACGTTCACCCACACCCGCAAACACTGACAAACCTGAATGCTTAAGTGCAATATTATTGATTAATTCCATCATATTGACGGTTTTACCAACGCCGGCACCACCGAACAACCCTACTTTACCCCCTTTAGCAAACGGACAAAGCAAGTCAATGACTTTAATACCAGTCTCTAAAAGATCAGTACTATTGGCCTGTTCATCATATGAAGGCGCTTGACGATGAATAGACCAATGATCTTCTGAATTCACAGGGCCTTGCTCATCGATTGGACGACCAAGTACATCCATAATTCGGCCTAGTGTTGCTTCACCGACAGGAACAGTAATCGGGGCACCCGTGCTAGACACTGGTAGCCCGCGTTTAAGACCTTCGGTAGATCCCATTGCGATGGTACGTACAACACCATCACCCAGCTGTTGCTGAACCTCTAATGTTGTATCAGTACCGTCTACAAGTAATGCTTCATAAATTTGTGGCACGTCAGTGCGGTTAAACTCGACGTCAATAACTGCGCCAATAATCTGTACTATACGACCGCTACTCATGGCGTTCTCCTTGAACTTCTAAAATATGGGCTTCTAAAATAAGTGGGTCAATTAGGAAACAGCAGCAGCACCGCCAACAATCTCCGAAATTTCTCGGGTAATTGCCGCCTGACGCAGCTTGTTATAAACTAACTGTAAATCGTCGATGAGTTCGCCAGCATTATCAGTGGCAGCTTTCATCGCTACCATACGTGCTGACTGTTCAGAGGCAATATTTTCCATCACGGCTTGATAAACGATTGATTCAATATACCTTCCAAGAAGACCATCAACAAGAGTTTTGGCATCTGGCTCGTAAATATAATCCCAATTTATCTCAGTTTGAACACCTGATTTTGTATCAATAGCTTCATCAGGTAATGGCACAAGCTGATTTACAGTAGGCTGTTGCGTCATAGCATTTACAAACTTGTTGTAAACAATATAAATACGATCTAAATGACCCTTAGAATAGTCATCAAGCATCGCTTGTACTGGAGAGTTCAATTGTTCAAAAGTTGGATTATCTCCATAATCAGTTACTGCAGAAGTTACTTTGCCACCAAAAGTTTTAAAAAAGCTCACACCCTTTGAACCGACTACTGCAAATTCTGCGTCTACAGACTGGTTTTGGTAGTCTTTTAAATGGTACATTAACTTTTTAAAAAGGTTAATATTAAGCCCACCCGCAAGACCTCGATCTGAGGTAACTAAAATATAACCGACACGGTTCACTGCCCGATCAGTCATATAGGGATGCTTGTATTCTGAAGATGCTTTAACCAAATGCGATACAACACGGCGCATATTTTCAGCATAAGGACGGCCAACTTCCATACGTTCTTGAGCACGGCGCATTTTACTGGCAGCAACCATCTGCATCGCACGCGTGATTTTCTGCGTACTTTTAATGCTGGTAACTTTAGCGCGAATTTCTTTTAAACTTGCCATATCCATTCCAATTCGGCGGGGTTTAAATGAGGATTATTTATTATACATATCATTGCATATGTGATCAGTGCTTAACTAATCACATGCCCATTTAATATGTATGATTCTGTAAAAATGTCTCAACTGAAGCTTTCAAACGATCTGCGATTTCATCATTGTAATTTGCAGTTGTATTAATTTCATTCATCAACTCAGCTTGCTCATCATGCATATAGCGTAAATAAGCATCTTCCCATGCACCGATTCTTTCAACTGGAATATCCGCTAGGAAACCTTCATTTGAAGCATATATAACCGCCGCTTGTTCAGCCACTGACATTGGTTGATACTGCTTTTGTTTCATAAGCTCGGTTACACGCTCACCATGATCAAGTTGAGCTTTAGTCGCATCATCAAGATCTGAGGCAAACTGAGCAAAAGCTGCTAATTCACGATACTGAGCTAGAGCAGTACGGATACCACCAGATAGCTTTTTAATAATTTTAGTTTGCGCAGCACCGCCCACACGTGATACTGAAATACCAGCATTAACAGCAGGTCGTATGCCTGAGTTGAATAAGCTAGATTCTAAGAAAATCTGCCCATCAGTAATAGAAATTACGTTAGTAGGTACGAAAGCAGAAACGTCACCTGCTTGAGTTTCAATAATTGGTAATGCAGTTAAAGACCCTGTTTTGCCTTTCACTTCACCTTTAGTAAACTCTTCAACATAGTCTGCATTCACTCGAGAGGCGCGTTCTAATAAACGTGAATGAAGATAGAACACATCGCCTGGATAAGCTTCACGTCCTGGTGGACGACGCAATAGTAATGAAATTTGGCGATAAGCAACAGCTTGTTTAGATAAATCATCATAAACAATTAGGGCATCTTCACCACGGTCACGAAAATATTCACCCATTGTACAACCGGAATATGGGGCTATATACTGTAGAGCAGCTGGTTCAGAAGCAGAAGCGACAACAACGGTCGTATATTCTAAAGCACCTGATTCCTCAAGCTTACGCACTACGTTTGCAATTGTAGAACGTTTTTGACCGATTGCGACATACACACATTTAATACCAGAAGCTTTCTGAGCAATAATCGAATCAATTGCCAGAGCTGTTTTACCTGTCTGGCGGTCGCCAATGATAAGTTCACGTTGACCACGCCCAATTGGAATCATAGTATCGACAGCTTTATAACCTGTCATTACAGGTTGGTCAACCGATTGGCGGGCAATTACCCCAGGGGCAATTTTTTCTACTTTATCAGTTAACTTTGCATTGATTGGGCCTTTACCATCGATTGGATTACCTAACGCATCTACGACACGTCCCAATAGTTCAGGACCTACTGGAACTTCTAAAATACGACCAGTACAGTAAGCTTTTTGACCCTCTTGAAGGCTTAGAAAATCACCCAAAACAACCGCACCGACGGAGTCTTGCTCAAGGTTCAATGCCATACCATAGACATCACCTTCAAACTCAATCATCTCACCGTACATTGCATCTTCAAGACCATGAATCTGAACAATACCATCAGATACTTTGACAATGGTGCCTTCGTTTTTAGAGGTTGCACCTGTATCAAGGTCTTGAATACGCTGCTTAATCAGCTGACTGATTTCTGCTGGATTCAATTGTTGCATTGCCTTGTTTCCTTTAATTTGTGATTGCCTGCTTACTCGCCAGTTTCTTAGCTTAATTTACTATACAGGTTTATGATTACCATTATTATAGTGAAAAAAATATAGTGAAAAAAATGCGTTGTTATGTGTAAACTATGTATTTAAGTGAGTCTATCTAAAAACAATACACATTACAAAATGTATCGTATTAGATAAGTTTCATAATCTGCTACTATTGCAAATTAGGGGTTAAGCCGTTAGCTGTGTTTTTAACTGTTTTAATTTGCCACGTATTGAATCGTCAACTAGTTTGTCGCCAATTTTAATTGTGGCACCTGCTATTAGCGATGGGTCTACATCTTCATGTAAAATCACGTCAGCATTTAATGACTCTTCAAGTTGCTTTTGAAGGGATACTTTTTGTGAATCAGTCAATGGATATGCAGATGTGATATAAGCATTAACTTGCTTAAGAGCATTCGAACGATACAAACTAAACTGCTCGTGAATCTGTGGCAGTAAGCCTAGACGTTCATGTTCAGCAAGCTGCTGAACGAAGTTCTTAATAGATATCGACGCTACTGGAAGCACCTCTGTTAAACTATTTTCTCGTTTAGCATTAGATAGCATAGCCTTGAAAGGAGTTGCTTCAGTAGTCGCTACCTGTTCGTCATAGATACTAATCAGAGCATCCACTTTACTTTGAGCAGAAATAGCGGGATTTTCAAGCATTTTCTCAAAGGCAGAATCACTAACCACGCTACTTGCGACCACTAAAAAGCCTTCCCACTCCCCAATAGCTGAGTTCTCATTAGCATAATCAAATGCTGCCTTGGCGTAGGGTCTCGCTAGTGTAGATAATTCAGCCATTATGTCCTCTTAGCACATACTCTGTGTATACATTACTTAAACGAAGATAGTTCAAAACTAGGATGACTATAAATAGGATCGTTATAAAATAAACATTTGAAATAATCGATATTTATCTTACACAGACCTTATCATCATCCTTAATTAGATTTGGCCTTGATACACACTTATGTAACCGTGGTAAATTAGCCTAACATCACTAATCTTAAAATTAAGGTCGCTGATTCAACTGTCTTATTGAGTAGAAAATTATGATTACAGCTTAGCAGCTAATTGATTTAACATATCAGCATGTTTTTGTTCATCAATTTTTTCTTGCAAAATTTGCTCAGCACCTAATACAGCAAGTTCTGAAACTTGTACACGTAGACTTTCACGAGCTTGATTAATCTCAAGATCAATTGATTCACGTGCTTGCTGGCGGATACGTTCACCTTCAATTTGAGCTTGAAGTTTTGCTTCTTCGATGAGTTGGTTAGCGCTTTTATTTGCCTGATCAATTAAGGCAGCAGCTTTAACTTTTGCAGAAGCAAGTTCTTGCTCGACTGACTGCTCAGCGCTTGCTAAATCAGCTTTCGCTTTTTCAGCTGCATTAAGACCTTCAGAGATTTTTTTCTGACGTTCATTAATAGCACCTATCAACAAAGGCCATACGAATTTCATGCAAAATATAACAAAAATTGCAAACGCAATGGACTGACCGATAATGGTTAGATTGATATTCACACGATCACCTCATTATTTATAAAAATCAGTATAATTGACCATTCAAGCTAGTCTTTATATTAAAGTTTAACTCTCTAAGAATGGCCAACAGGGGTCACTGATGTTTAAATTAAGCTAGAGGGTTGGCGAATAATAATAACATCGCAATACCAACACCAATCATTGGAACCGCATCAAGAAGACCGGCCACAATGAACATACGAGTTTGAAGTTGTGAACCAAGCTCTGGTTGACGTGCTACGCCTTCAAGAAATTTACCGCCTAAGATAGCAAAACCAATACCAGTGCCTAGAGCCCCTAGACCGATTAATAATGCAACTGCGATAACTGTGTAACCACCTAATACTGGATCCATTGATGTATCCTCATTTACCTGTGAAAAACTGTAATTAATGTTCGGTTTGTGACGCCAATGATAGATAAACTATCGTAAGCATCATAAATACGAACGCCTGAAGGGTAATAACTAAAATGTGAAATATCGCCCACGGTACTGATAGTGCCCACTGAATCCAAAATGGCATTAAGGCAATCAACACAAATATCAATTCACCAGCATACATGTTACCAAACAAACGCAAACCAAGTGAGATTGGTTTAGCAATAAGCGTAACAAATTCGAGGATGAAATTGATTGGGATTAAAATTATTTTTGCAATTGGGTTCTTGGCACTAAATGGATGCAAGGTCAACTCGCCCATAAATCCACCAATCCCTTTCTCTTTAATACTATAGTATATAATTAATGCAAATACTGAGAATGACATTCCTAGCGTAACGTTTGGATCAGTACTGGGTACAATTTTCATGTACACATGATGTGGGTCATGCCCCATTGCTGCACCTATCTTCTGCGCCAATACCGGTATGTAGTCGATGGGAATTAAATCCATCAAATTCATTAGGAATATCCATACAAATATAGTCAACGCTAAGGGTGCTATCAGCTTCGAGTTTCCGCTATAGGAATCACGCACATTAGTGTCAACAAATTCTACAATTAACTCTACAGCTGACTGCAATCTTCCAGGTACATTTGACGTGGCCTTTTTAGCAACTAACCAAAAAACGGTACAAAATAAAATACCTAGTCCTATAGACCATAACATTGAGTCTAAGTGGATGGCATAAAAGCCCATTGCCTTAGCTTCTGCAGCAGTATGTGCTACTGTCCATCCTTCGCCGGGTAAGTACCCATACGTCCAATTTGTTAAATGGTGAGCAATATAATCAGATGAGGTTATTTCAGCTGCCATAATCTTAGCTTCTTATAAGTATTGAGTTAACCATAAATTTTTAGCAAAAAATACAAAGGTGTAGTTTATTAAAGTTTTACATTAAACTTTTAGGTTTTCAAATCTTCGCAACCTATCAATTAATACTTTTTGCTAAAAATATCTGGAACTTAGAATGAATGCATATCTTAATGCAGCTTTATAAAAGTGTAAAGAAAACCTTCACTTTTTTTGCTATGTATATAAAAGATATAAGTTTAAAACGTTTTGATTATGCTAATTTCTGTTTATTTAATATTGGATATAATACCATTAACTGTAACTAAGGTGTCAAATCATCTCATATGTTTTAATATTTTATGCGCACCAACCATAAACTTATAAAATAACAAATTTGCATCATTATAAAACCACTTATTACTGCACCAGCAGATATGCGATAAGGGGACATAAAAACAATACTAAACCCTATTATCAATATGAGCCACTTTACAAGTTGACCAACATAGAGTTGGTTTACTACTCCCCTCGTTTGGATGGCGCCTGAATATTTAAATATAAACGATGCGAATATAGCTTGTGATAACCAGTTTAAAGTTGCTCCTATCACAATGCTTTTTGTGTATTGCAGTCCGCTTTTAAAATAAAATATATCAAGAAGCCATGTTATAAAAACAATAAACAGTAACCCTATTGATCTGAATCTTGCTTGCTTTCGCAAATTCAGCCGTTGCTGCTGCTTCCTTTCGGATGCCCTTAGGGGTGTGCTAGGTGCCGAATTCGAGTCAGGTAACATAACATTTCTACAACACAAAACGCCGACCATTATAGACACGGCTTATCACTAAAGCAAGATAAAACTTATCGATATTGCAATTTTATTCATTTAATTAAGGGCCACTACACTAACACTCTATTGCAGCAGCTATATTTATAGAGATAAAAAGACATAGATAAGCAATGATTGTTGTCTATTTGTGCTTTTAGGCAATATCATATCTATCGCACTTGTTTATAAAATGCTTCGCTATCTATAACTGAGTCGATTTTACTGTCCGTTTAATGGTTTTGAACACATTTGTTAATATCAAGCGCTATGGATAACCATCCTGTAATAAAATCCTCTGAATTACTCATATCCTCTTGCTGTATACTGCTACGTATAGGCTTGAGTTTACTCAATACCCCTTTATTACTATCGGATTGTAATACAATACACATGTTTTGTTGTGATCGCGTTTTCTTTAACCAACGAAATTGACTGGCCTTAGGTGGTAAGTGATGATCAGCGGTTAATGCGCCTACCATATCTAGATTCAAGGTTGCTTCGATATATTGAAAGGCATCATGATACGCCCAATAAGGTACTTTTTTTGATGGGGTATTAGACGATTGATGTACTTGCTGTACAGCGGCATCCATCTTAATGGCAAAAGTCCTCACATTTTTGGCATATATCTCTTTGTATTTTGGATTGGCTCGGCTATATATAGCACCTAATGCTCGAGTAATAGCTTTAGCATTGTCTGGATCTAACCAAATATGAGGATCTAGTGTCCCCTTGATTGGATGACCTTGAATATTTCGAAAAGGTAACTTTTTGAAACCTTTCAAATCAAACAAGGCAATTGTATTCGGACTTTTGGTAAACGGCTTAACCAAGTTGGTTTCTAAGTCTTTACCAAACCAAACCACATAGCGACTATCACTCACTGTTTTCATATCGCCAGGACTTAGGCTACCATGATGGCCTATATCTCCTGCATCAAGTAGCAGTTTCGCTGATGGTGCTCCTTTAGTTACCGCTTCACTCAGTAAAAAAAGCGGATAGTTACTCACTGCGACTTCTGTTTTGGCGCTAATATAACTGGGAACTTCTGCTAAACTAGTGGCCTTATGTGGGTTTGCACTAGCCACTGATGGTAGAAGGCTAACTATTAAACTTAGAACAGAAACAGAAAAACCCATTTTGATTTTTTTGGTCAAATTGATAAGTGCTAGAGAAGAGTTGGTATACTGCTTTCTGCTTTTAAATTTTTTTTTGTTTTTAAAGGTTAGTATTAACATCGTGGTCTCTTAATAAGTTGTGTGGTAAGTAAGATTTAAGATAGATTATTGAAAATACATCCTTCTCAATATACGAATGCTAGTCTGAGCGCTGAAATGACTTATAGTAAAGATATGTTATAATATAACTTTTTTTATTTTTAGCAAGCTTTATAGCTGTATTTTATGTTTATCTGCCTACAGATATAAAAGTGTGTTACATATAATATTAATGACAGACGATTTGAATAGTGCACTGAGGTTAAATATGTCTAATGAATTACAGTTAAGTCTAAATGAGCACCAACATTCAGGTGGTACAGCTTGTCGCACTCACTTATCTTGCGATCATTCAGATAATGATGACTTATTTCACTTACACGATGTTCATGCGCTAACCGAGCCCGCAATTGAAAATAGACTAAATAAAGCCGAACAACTGTGTCAAGCACAGGGAGCACGATTTACCCCCTTAAGGCAAAATGTTTATAAACTCATTTTACAATCAGATAAACCCATTGGCGCCTATGATCTTATTCAAAGCTTGCAGGCTAATCGTGAACAAGCAGAAGGCCACAAAGCCAAACTGGTTGCGCCTCCTACAATCTATAGGACACTCGATTTTTTGCTCAACCTTGGTTTTATACATCAGTTAACGTCAATAAATGCCTTTGTACCCTGTTGCCATCCTAGAGAACTACACAATGCAGTGTTTTTGATGTGTAAAAACTGCCAACGGGTACAAGAATGTAGCAACCTCCCTGTCGGTGATATAGTAAGTTACGTCAATCAGGAAATTGGATTCCGAGTTGAGCAAAGTGTCATGGAACTAAAAGGCATCTGTCAGCGCTGCTTACCCAATCCGAAAGTGTCTTTGGAGGCCTAAAAATGACCGTCATTTCACTTCAAGATCCACCACAAGATGCAGGATCTGAGACCAGTAGCTATGATAGTCACACACTATTTAACTCTGAATCCACTTCAAATCCTCAAGCCACCCCAATAATGAGTCTACATTCTGTGGGGTTTTCGATTAATCAACACTTTAAAGCTAAACGCTTACGACCTAAGCACTGGCTCAATAGCGCGCGCTCCAATAAAGGCAGTATAGGTTTAGCATCTAGTAAGATTGATAGTGATAGTACTATGCATTTAACGTTGCAGCAGAGTAAAGACCTACTGACCAATATCAGTCTAGACATCCACCCTTATGAAAAAATGACTGTTATTGGACCAAATGGTGCTGGAAAGTCAACGTTAATGAAGCTGATGCTAGGTTTACTTACCCCAACTACAGGTAAGTTAACGCGCCATCCAGAGCTAACTATTGGCTATGTTCCACAAAAATTTTCGGTGCCAGCTATATTGCCACTTAGAGTTGAGGACTTATTGGCTCAAGTAAACATGAAGCTTACTAAGTCGCAACAAGCTTTGCTCTATGATAGTCTATCCATCCAGCCATTATTAAAACAGCAGGTTATACACCTGTCTGGTGGAGAGACTCAGCGTATTCTCCTTGCCCGCTCATTGCTTGGCAAACCGAATCTTCTGATATTGGACGAGCCAATGCAGGGGCTGGATCCTGAAAGTGAACGTTGGCTTTACGAATTCATTGACGATTTGCCTGACTTTTTGCAGTGCGCAATGGTAGTAGTATCCCATGATCTACATTGGGTAATGCGTGGTAGTAGACGGGTAATCTGCTTAAATAAGCATATCTGCTGCGAAGGACAACCCAGCAAGCTTGAGGTATCAGAAGAATTCAAACTACTATTTGGGCGCCAGTATGCGCAACCTTATATCCATAAGCCACACGACTGCCAACATACGGTAACTTGTGATAGCTGATTTAATATCTCTTTTTTTATAAGATTTATCGTAGGATTTGTTAAATATGTTCGCTGAATGGCTAGAAATTATCGCACCTGCGTGGATTGCCGGTAGCTTATTGGCAGTATTATCAGCACCGCTAGGTTGCTTAGTGTTATGGCGTAGAATGGCTTTTTTTGCCGATGCCTTAGCACACGCCACCCTATTTGGCGTTGCATTGGCTGCATTGTGGCAACTGCCTTTTACTATTGGTATTATCCTTGTCAGTGTTTTGGTGGTAACAGGTTTAGTTTGGCTTGAAGATGACCGTTTACCTAGTGATGCTGTGCTCGCTGTCGTGTCTGTATTTATGCTATGTTTAGGGCTTTTGACTATGACACAATTGACTCAAATGCAAGCGAATGTGCTGGGGTATCTTTTTGGCAACTTGCTCGAGGTTGGGTGGGATGATTTATCTATACTCTTTCTTTGTGTAACGATTGGCATTGGCGGCTTGGTCTATGTTTGGCGGCCTCAAGTCATGTTAGCCACTCACCTTGAGCTTGCACAAGTTGCTGGGATTAATGCGACTCATCAGCGCATATTTTTCATGAGTATATTGGCGGGATTTTGTGCTTTAGCTCTACAAGCCGTGGGGAGTCTTCTAATTAGTGGCCTATTAATTTTGCCGGCATTGACTGCCAGATTATTCGCCCACTCTCCCAAACAAATGGTTATTATATCGATCATACTTGCCCAACTTGCGGTTACCACTGGGGTTTGGGGAAGCGTTTTATTAGATATTCAAACCGGCCTAGCGATCGTTTTAGGGCTGGCTGTGGTATTTTTTCTTTCATTTATTGTGACGCGTGTGAATGCGTAGTTTATTAAGCCCTTAGCCTCTTAATCAATATGCATTTATAAAAAAACAAAACCATATTCAGATTTTATACAACGATTCAAAAGGGTCTTATTTGCGACCTCACGTTACAATTACAATAAGAAAGGTTGAAATAAATGAGCCAACTAGCCTCTCCTACCACAATTTATCCCCCTCATCATATTCCTAATAATGATAAATCAGTTAACGTATTACAGCTGACTGACCTACATTTATACCTAGATACAAATAAAAAAACTGCTGGAATAAATAATCAGCAGAGTTTTGACAACTGCTTACATCAAGCGCTTAACGACAACATTCGCTGTGACCTGATTTTACTAACTGGCGATTTAGTCAATGAAGTTAAGTCTGAAATTTATGACCGTATTTTTGACCAATTAGAGCAGACCGGCATACCTTTTGCATGTATTGCAGGTAATCACGACGTTACTGATGAATTAAATACTCACTTGGCGTATAAAAAGCATGAATACGTGGCTCATACTCGAGACCCTCGTTTGCTATCACGTCATATCATTAAAGCTAACAATTGGCACATACTCTTAGTAGACTCAAGTGTACCAGGGCATGTTTATGGCTACTTAGGTAAAGAAAACATTGAATGGTTACAACAAACCTTAGCGATAATTCATACGCCTGTCATAATTGCCATGCATCATCATGTGCTTCCGATGACATCCTCATGGATTAATCAGCACATTACCAAGGATGCTGATGACTTTTGGCAAGTTGTTACGATGTATTCAAATATCAAAGCTGTCATAACAGGCCATGTTCATCAAAAGTATGAGACAGATTATTGCAATACATGGGTGTATGCCACGCCATCAACCTGCTACCAATTCAAACCCAATTGTAATGACTTTACTTTAGATGTTAACGCTCAACCTGGCTATCGCTGGTTGCAGCTTGATCAAGAAGGTAAAATAAAAAGTTGGATTAGACGGTTGACTGCATAAGTAAAAATCAATAATAACTAACACTAAATACGTCTCTAAACCACTAAGCGAATGATGAAGACGACATTTAATTAAATAACCATAGCGCGTGTTTGAACATTCGGTCATAGTATTTACAGTGGCGATTTTAATGTTCATCACGACCTACCAGAACTGTTACTTAACATGTTTAAACATGTGTAATAGTGATAAAAATGCTTGTATCTACAAAAAATTGGTGTTATAAGAATCAATTATTTTTAGCGCCACCTACTTATAGGCATAGGAAGTTGTCATGAGTCAAACCACTACAAACGATCTAGTATTCACGCCTTACGAAGCCAAGCCAGACGAAGAATATATGTCTAATGCTCAGCTCAAGCACTTTGAAACTATGCTAAAAGCATGGAAACAACAGCTTGCAGGTGATGCTAATCGTACCAAAAACTACATTCAAGATGAGTCTACCTCGCTATCAGATATAAATGATAGGGCGACTCAAGAAGAGGAGTTTGCACTTGCTTTAAGAACACGTGATCGTGAGCGCAAACTGATTCGTAAAATTGACAAATCTTTGGCTGAAATCAGTAACGGCGATTATGGTTTTTGCCAAACCTGTGGAGTCGAAATTGGCTTGCGTCGCCTTGAAGCACGCCCAACAGCTACACAGTGTATTGACTGTAAAACACTGTCAGAAATGAAAGAGCGTCAAGCTTGGGGACATGCATAGTCACGTTTGCAACCTAACTATTGGCCTATTAATGGCTATTGGCTTATTAAATGGTTTGTTAGCCAGTTCTATGTGTTTAGGTAATTGCGCAATCCTATATTGATTCGATTTGACCGATTGCATTTGCTTATATATGGGTGCTAATCTTATATATGGGCAATTACACAGGTTAATGCTACCATATAGTCAGCGAACTACTAAACGGTTACGGCGTTAACCTCGTTAAGCCTACTCCAGTAGTACTTGCACTCGGTTGCCTTGTAACCATTTTAGACTTCTTTGACTATAGCTTTAATTAAGTTTGATGTAACGTTTTTTCCGCATTTTTATTGCTCGCTTATCTTGTTTGTCATAGCCATATGCAAAAACATCCTATAGAGCAACCCTTTGCAGGGCCTAACCCAAGGCCCGCAGTGGGTCGCTTTGCGCCTTCTCCGACTGGAGAACTTCATCTTGGCTCTCTAACAACTGCTATTGCTAGCTACTGCCATATTAAATCGCTCAATGGGCGGTGGCTGCTGCGCATAGAAGATACCGACTATCAACGCTGCACCCGTCAATATAGCGACAACATTCTTTATGACTTGGAGAAGCTCGGTCTACATTGGGACTTGGAAGTAGTCTATCAGTCTCAGCGTAATGAGTTATACAATGACATGCTCAGCAATCAGCTAGACAAACGCATTTATGGCTGCACGTGCTCTCGTAAACAACTGCAAGGTCATGACATCTACCCAAGATTTTGCTTACCCAAGTCAATCGATGAATATTCACATCATAGTACTCATGCTAAAGCTGTAACAGCCGACCTAAAGCCGTCATTAGAATCCTCAAAGGTTAGAGTGCAACTGCCCAACCACAGCATTGGATTTTTAGATCATCTTCAAGGGATGCAATGGGTAAATCCACAACGAACCTTGGGGGATGTAGTGTTGCGGCGGGCTGATGGTATTATTAATTATTTTTTAGCCGTGAGTGTGGATGATGGCTTGCAAGGTGTGACCCATGTCATGCGTGGGCTGGATATTTTACCCTTAACTACTGCCCAGATTGCACTGATGTCCTACTTAGACTTGCCTGCGGTGGAGCGATGGTATCACCTACCCTTGGTTGAAAACTCACAAGGTCAAAAACTATCTAAACAAAATCTTGCCAGCCCAATTGACACCAGTAGTATTGAAAAATGCCAACAGCTTATTCAATTAGCATTGACCCTACTCAAACAACCTAAAGTTGAAATAGGTGCACCTAGAGACATGCTCCAACAGGCTACGGCACAGTGGCAGAACGATCCGCTTAAAAACCAAACCTCACTGGGAAAAGTCTAGCGAACTGACTGTGTTGAGCGAATCAATGCGGATGCTATTTTATCCTAGTGTCCAATGGTTCACAGCAGAACGGGTAGCGACTCGATAGTAAATCACTGGATAGCAATTAACTCAATAGTGACGGCACTGTGCAGCAGGAATTAAGGGGCTTTTCTTATGTATTTTTAGCAATAAACCCACCATTACTAAACAAACAAGCATTGATGACCCTCCATAGCTAAAGAACGGCATGGTTAGCCCTTTAGTTGGCATAATGCCCATATTCATACCTGCATTGATAATGCTCTGTCCAATAAAAATAATACCAAACCCAAATGCAGTGTAGCTCAAACGCATTTGACGCCTTTTTAAGGCTAAGTAGCTAATACGCATGGTGCTAGCAATAATCAGTGCTTCAAGTAGCAATACAGCAATCACACCAATAAAGCCCAGCTCTTCCCCTGTAATAGCCAATAAAAAGTCAGTGTGTGCTTCAGGTAGATGAGCCAGCTTTTGTACGCTTTCTCCATAGCCAACACCTGTTACCTGACCACGGCCAAAAGCTATCAGGCTGCGTGCAAGCTGATAATCTGATCCTTGAATGTCATTAAAAGGGTCTAAAAAAGAAGTCACTCGCGCAAAGCGGTATTCTTTAAACCAAATCGCCAGCGCAGATAGCCCTGCAACGACTGAGCCGAGTATCATAAATTGACCTTGCGGCGCTCCAGCAACATAAAACATAGCCAAAATTGTGCAGATAATAATGACCAGCGAGCCGAAATCTGGTTGTAGCAATAGCAAAGTAGTAATAAGAGAAACAACAATAAATATTCGTAAAAAACCATCCCAACTGTGGCGAACCTCATTGGCTCGGCGTACCACAAAATCCGCTGTAAACAATACCATAACTAGCTTTACTAACTCAGCAACTTGGAAGTTAAATGAGCCTATTTCAATCCAACGTTTTGCCCCATTAATTGGATCACCAAATACCAGCGTTAGGATTAACAACGCTACCGTTATCAACAAACCAAAGACTTGTAATAGCAACACGTAAAACCAGCTTAATTTAAAATAATAGGTTATGATTCCCGCTAAAATCCCAATACCAATATAAACCAATTGGTGCTGAAAAAAATACAGCTCGTCCATGTCTTGACTAAAAGCGAATGGAATAGATGCTGACGTTACCATGACTAAGCTAAGCACTAATAAACAACCCACACTAGCCAGTAAAACCCCACCAGCTGATGGTAGTGAAAACACACCAGTGTTTTTATCTTTATGAGTCGGGTTCATCCTTGAAACGGGACTTTTTGTAGAGGCAGGTGCGGTGGGGGTAACTTTAGCCATAAGGGTATCTACTGTGCTTAAAACGGTTTATTCACGTTGGTTTGAGTTTGGAGTTTAAAAGCTGAGCGTAAGCGTCCTTTTTGATGTCTCATTTAATAAGGCATCCTATCCAACGATGACGTTGATTAAAATCAGACGCTTATTTTAAGCTATTGATTATGGTTTCATTGCTTCAACGAGCTGACAAAAATGCTCGCCTCGCTTAGTATAGCTCGTATATTGATCAAAGCTAGCACAAGCTGGGGATAATAACACAGCAGCAACCTGCGACAAGCTACTCGCAATAATTTCTTGCGATTTATTTATTGCATTAGGCAATGTTTCACAAAAATGCATCTCAACGCTATTATCAATGTTGGCCTGCCTTAAATGCTCAGCAATAAGGTTAGCGTCTTGGCCAATTAACAAAACTTGGCTGACATAGTCATTAATCAGTGGGGCAAGCTCGCCAAACTTTTGATTTTTACCTTGGCCGCCCAATATGAGTAGCAGTTTCGTTTTACCATCAGACTGTGTACTATACCCTGATCCCAGCCCAGTAATAGCGGCCCTTGTAGACCCAATATTCGTCCCCTTTGAGTCATTAAAGTAATCAACGCCTTTAATGTTAGCAACATACTGGCAACGATGTTCTAAACCTGCAAAGCTTTTAAGGGTGTGTAGCATACTGTCTAAAGGAATGTGAACAAGCTCGCCAATCGCTACCGCAGCCAGCGCATTTAACAAATTATGCTTGCCTTTGATTTTTAATTCATCTGCATTAATGAGCTTTGCTGTTCCCTTTGCTAAATATAAACGTCCATTACCTTCGTCAATTAGGCCATATTGGCCGCTGTCAGGTGCATTTTGACCAATGCTAATTCGGGGTAGATTGTCAGCTACTAAAGGCCGTGTTAGTGCATCTTCACGATTAATCACGATGGACTTTGCGCCCTGAAAAATACGATGTTTGGCTTGGTGATAGCCGAGCATATCACCATGACGGTCTAAATGATCAGGCGACATATTAAGTACGGTTGCCACACTTGCACCAAGATCAGTAACCGTTTCTAACTGGAAACTTGACAGTTCTAAGACAGCAAGTTCCATGTTATTAGCAAGGCTCTCATCATCTAATAAGCTTAACGCAGGCGTGCCAATGTTACCGCCTACGCCTACATTAATACCCGCATCTTTTGCCATTAAACCCACCAAAGTCGTTACCGTGCTTTTTGCATTTGAACCGGTAATGGCAACAATAGGCGCTGGGCAAGCTGCTTTAAATAGTTGAATATCACTGACAACAGGGATACCAGCTCGTTTGGCTGCGGCAACTGCTGGCACGGTTAAAGGCACGCCTGGACTGATAATAATACGAGAGGCACTTAGGAGTAGTTCGCCATCTATAGCACCAAAAGAGCGAATCTCAACACTCTGCGGCAATTGTTTAGCCAACGTTGGGTTATCGCTAGCGTCCGTTACGGCGACTTTGAAGCCCCGCTTAGTTAAATATTTAACCGTTGCTAATCCCGATTGGCCCAATCCAATCACTACCTGCAGCCCTTCTCCTTTATGAATGAGTGAAGACAATTCTGCATCAACCGACTTATCTGATAACAGACTCTCAACGGTGGGGTCACTAAATGATGAATTACTTTGTAACGTGTTAACGGATTGCTCTATGCTCATGGTCTGTTTTGTGCCTTTATTTATTATGCTATGATGCACCCATTTTATGGCTATTCACTTATATTTAATAATGTTGCAATTTCCTAGAGCGTGTCCTAAATTCGTACAATTGCATTTAAATGGGCTAAAAATAGCTAAATCTTGTCATACCACGTCAAATAACGGGTAAATATCTCGATATTTACCTATTATTTTCCTTGTCTGACTTCGATTTATCTTATTTTTATCTCCATTTTCAAAATGAGGACACGCCCTAATATGGGTATGTTATGCAGTATATTAACCATTGGGCTGACATTACCTTAATGAATTAGGTTAGCAGGTAAACTTAAAATATCTGAGAGTTTCATACATAGTTTGATTGTTTTATACATAAATATGTTGCCTTACAATTCTATCATGACCCAATTGTTAAATAACTTAATTTACAAATGATTGAGGCACACTCAGTTATTTTATTGATAAAGTGACATAGATATAGATAAAGTTGTATCAATAAAGCTGCATTTATATCCTTGTACTATACTACCCTAAATAAACAAACAACCTGAATAAGCTAAATAACCAAACAATCGTTTTAAATATATACGAACTGACCAACCAATAGTTGACCTGACAATATGATCTTTCCTTCTATAGATACCGTGCGAGATGAGTGGTTTTCTAATGTGCGTGGCGACGTACTTTCTGGACTTGTGGTTGCACTGGCTTTAATACCTGAAGCAATTGCATTTTCTATCATTGCGGGTGTTGATCCTAAAGTGGGGCTATACGCCTCATTTTGTATTGCTGTCGTTATTAGTTTTGTCGGCGGCCGCCCAGGCATGATATCGGCAGCCACTGGGGCCATGGCTTTAGTGATGGTCACACTCGTGGCAGATCATGGGCTTGAATACCTACTGGCTGCCACGTTATTGTGTGGTGCCATACAGTTTATTATGGGCGTATTTAAACTTGGTAACCTGATGCGCTTTGTTTCCCGCTCTGTCGTCATTGGGTTTGTTAACGCCCTTGCTATTTTAATTTTTATGGCGCAGCTTCCAGAGCTTGTTCCCGCATTAAACCCAGCTGCTGGCGATCGAATCGGTATGCCTGTCTATATTATGACGGCTGCTGGTCTTGCGATTATCTACGGTTTTCCCCTACTCCCCAAAATTGGTAAACTAATACCCTCTCCATTAATTTGTATTATGGGTTTAACGGCTATAGCGATGTATCTTGGCTTAGATATCCGTAACGTAGGAGACATGGGCGACCTACCCGACACGCTGCCCATGTTTTTGATACCGGATATTCCCTTAAACCTTAATACTTTACTAATTATTGCGCCCTATTCAATGGCGCTTGCGATAGTGGGCTTACTTGAATCCATGATGACAGCAACCATCGTTGATGATCTAACCGATACCAGTAGTGATAAAAATAGAGAATGTCGTGGTCAAGGTGTGGCAAACGTAGTTTCAGGCTTCTTTGGTGGCATGGCTGGCTGTGCTATGATTGGTCAATCAATCATCAATGTGAAATCTGGCGGTCGTACACGCTTATCCACTTTTATCGCTGGCGCGGTACTGCTCATCTTAGTCGTTTTCTTGAGTGAGTGGGTCAGTAAAATTCCAATGGCAGCCTTAGTGGCGGTTATGATTATGGTCTCTATTGGTACATTTAACTGGGAATCGTTGCGAGAGTTTAAAACACATCCTATGTCGTTTAATGTCGTTATGTTAGCCACAGTCCTTACAACCGTATTTACCCATAACTTAGCCTACGGTGTGTTGGTAGGTGTGCTGTTGTCTGCCTTGTTCTTTGCTAATAAAATTGGCCAGTTTCTTACCGTATTTAGTGAGTATGATGAGCCGAGTAATACGCGCTATTATTATGTACAAGGTCAAGTATTTTTTACCTCAACAACCCAGTTCTTAGAGAGCTTTGATACTAAAGAAGCGTTAGATAAAGTAGAGATTGATGTCAGTCATGCTCATTTCTGGGATGTCACTGCCGTTGATACACTCGATAAAATGGTCATGCGCTTTCAGCGTGAAGGGGTTGAAGTAAAAGTCGTGGGGCTTAACGAGGCGAGCCGAACTCTTATTGATCGCTTTTCAGTACATGACCGCCGAGATATTGGTTTATTAGACTGATACAGCGAGCGAACTGCAAAGCGTCAAACGATTGCCATCCTACTTTTTTAATTTAAAGTAGGATCTTTTAATTTCTTGATTAAAACCGTCAATACCATTATAACTAACTAGGTATAATGAGTATTAATTTATCAACCTATTCCTTTGGGTGATTTTCATGAGCAACTTACGTCCTGATAGTGTCATTGCTTGTTTAGACGCGCCGACACATATACAAGCTGTACTAAATGCCAGTATATGGGCAGCAAAAATGTTGCAAGCACCTTTAGGGATGCTCTACGCTTCTCCTCAAAGAGCACGTGCCGCTGCAATCGACTACTCAGGATGTCTTGTAGGCGACGATGACGTACACATGATGAATCAATTTACCCTTGAGGAGAAAGACAGTAATGGCAAATTAAATAATCAAGGTCGTGCCTTACTCAAGCAAGCAAATGAGTATTGCCAGCAAAAAAAAGGGCGATATGATCAGCCCATATACACCTTGCATCGTCACGCAACAGTTGCAGCAAGCCTTGACTATGTTGACAAAGATGCACAGCTGGTTGTCATTGGTCATCAAGTAACCTGTAAAAATACGTTAGCTCAGCTCATACGCATGAGCGACTGCCCTGTATTAGTTACCCATACCTCTTTTACCACCCCCAAAACTGCTCTATTTGCTTTTGATAATCGACCAACTTGTCATGCCCTACTTGATTGGTTATGTGACAATGCACTGGTTCGTAACATGACTGTACATGTGGTCATGGTTGGCGACGAGAATGAAACCAATAAAGACGCTGTGCGAGAAGCTTATGCTCGCCTAAAACAAGCGGGTATTAAATGTAAAAAAGCACTCGTTAATAGCCGTGACATTACCGCGGCCTTAATGTATTACCAACAAGAACATCAGCTTGACTTACTCATGACTGGCGCATTTGGCGAGTCGCGTTTGCGTGAGCTATTACGAGGCAGCGATACCCGTGAATTGCTAAAAGCCAGTAGCACACCATATTTACTTTACCCTCGTATGTAGTAGCGCTTGTCTGTATAAATTACTATATATGAAGACATGCACTAATTTACCCTCAATATTCTTATTAATAAATTCGATTGATACTACTGATAATTTTGTTGATGTCTATCATTTTCGTTTATCCCAATCAGACTCTTTCACAAATTGCTAACTAACCCTTAACCTCCAACCCTTAAACTTCGCTATAATAATCTCACTATAAATGGTGTTTATCTGGCGCGGTGTATGCTTTTATGGTGCATCGCAATTTTTACTTGCACTACTTTGATGCAAATCTCACTTAAAAAGCGTCTTCCCCCTTCGTTTTTTAAATGGCACGATTCTTGAATCAAAGTAATAACGATATTGAATACGACAGATATATTAAAAAGAATATTTCTTAAACCGATATCGAAACTAATATTAAGGAGCTCCCTATGAAGCTGATTACTGCTATTTTAAAGCCTTTCAAACTTGACGATGTCCGTGAAGCGTTATCTGAAATTGGCGTGAAAGGTGTGACCGTTACTGAGGTTAAAGGTTTTGGTCGTCAAAAGGGTCATACAGAACTGTATCGAGGTGCAGAGTATGTGGTTGATTTTTTACCCAAAGTTAAAATTGAAGCGGCGGTCACAGATGAGATGGTAGAACCTGCTATTGAAGCCATTACTCGCATCGCCAGTACAGGTAAAATCGGTGACGGTAAAATCTTTATCTCCCCGCTAGAACAAGTGATTCGTATTCGTACCGGTGAGACTGGTCCTGACGCTATTTAAATTAAATATTGAACCTAAGCGTGTCGTCACTTAAGTGCTCAAAAAATCTTACGTACCATACGTTCATGGACTCAAAACAATATCTCATTACTATTGATTGTATTCCAAGGGGGAATCATCGTGGAAAATCAGTTAAATTATATTTTTGAACTTCAGTATGCCATAGATACTTTTTATTTCTTAATATGTGGTGCACTGGTCATGTGGATGGCAGCCGGTTTTGCCATGTTAGAGGCGGGTCTTGTTCGCTCTAAAAACACCACTGAAATTTTAACTAAAAATATTGGACTATTTGCCATCGCTTGTACCATGTATTTGGTTTGTGGCTACCACTTTATGTACGGCGGTGGTTTCTTCTTAAGTGGCATTGCAGGTGGCGAAACTTTAGTTGCCGATGCGCTAGCTTCTTCAGCTGAAAACGGTTTCGGTGGTGACTCTGTCTATTCAGCAGCCTCTGACTTTTTCTTCCAAGTAGTGTTCGTCGCAACCTGTATGTCTATCGTATCGGGTGCCGTCGCTGAACGTATGAAGCTTTGGGCATTCTTTGCCTTTGCTGTTGTGATGACTGGTTTTATCTATCCTATGGAAGGAAGTTGGACATGGGGCGGCAACCCAGTACCGTTTATTGGCGAGTTAAACTTTAGCGATTTCGCAGGCTCTGGCATTGTTCATATGGCTGGTGCTGCTGCTGCATTAGCGGGCGTATTACTCCTTGGGGCTCGTAAAGGAAAATATGGTAAAAATGGTGAAATTCGTGCCATTCCAGGAGCGAACTTACCTCTTGCTGCCTTGGGTACCCTTATTTTGTGGATGGGTTGGTTTGGCTTTAACGGTGGTTCCGTATTGAAGCTTGGCGATATCGCTAGTGCCAATGCTGTTGCTATGGTGTTCCTAAACACCAATGCCGCAGCTGCTGGAGGTGCGATTGGTGCCCTAGTTCTTGCACGCCTCGTCTTTGGTAAAGCAGATTTAACCATGCTATTAAATGGTGCTTTAGCCGGCCTCGTTGCCATTACCGCAGGACCAGATACCCCAACACCATTATTAGCTACTGTGTTTGGGCTTATTGCTGGCTTAATTGTAGTGTGTTCAATCATATCTTTAGATAAACTAAAAATTGATGATCCAGTAGGTGCGATATCCGTTCATGGTGTGGTCGGTCTATTTGGTCTATTAATTGTACCAATTACAAATTCCGATGCGACTTTTTTAGGACAACTTGGTGGTGCAGCCGTTATATTTGTCTGGGTATTCGTAACCAGTCTAATTGTTTGGGGTATTATCAAAGCAGTTATGGGCATTCGTATTAGTGAAGAAGAAGAGTATGAAGGTGGCGATTTATCAGAGTGTGGTCAAGAAGCCTATCCTGAATTTGTCAACTAATCAGGTGTCTTGGTAAACTCGTTTCTAAATCTTAACTCACGACTATAAAAGGAGCCACTAAGGCTCCTTTTTATAGTCAAATTATAGTCAAAGAACTTTAAAATCAATTTAAGCCAACCAAGTGAAAGTACGACCATTTTAGGCTAAGCACGGTTTATACCGTAGCTATTTATAAGTTTACCAACTATATTATGAGTGTTACCTCTAAGCAGTTACCCACTGAATAATTCTATCTTCTAGCTCTTCTTCAGCCACACCAACTTCACTCACACACCGCCCAGCCACCCCGACTCCAGCGTCGCGCATGCCTTGTTTTGTTAGCTCAACATTGCCAGTTATCAATAAATGCCAATTTGGCAGGCTTTCTCCTAAATATAAGCGCTTGTAGGCACAGTTGCTCGGTAGCCACATCATGTTACCTACATTCTCAGGCGTTAATGACACACAGCTAGGTACAAACTGGTGACGGTTTACATAGTTTGAGCAATACCCTGTATTACAATCCAGCAGGCGGCAAGCCACATTGGTATAAGCCACATCAGATGGATCCTCATCAACATCTAAGAACTTTTCTAGGCAACAAGCGCCGCACCCATCACACAATGCTTCCCATTCAGCCTCGGTCAGCTCATTCAAAGCATACTGTTGCCAAAAATTTGGACGTAACTGTTTTGCAGGTAACTCATTCGTAAATGTATTGGTGTTCACAGTGCTGCATTCCATAGTTTAAATTTAAGTTAACTCTCATAACCCAATTGCATTGTTTTCATTGGCGTTCTCACTCTATGAAATTCTCATTCCATACGTACCCATAACATTTTGCAATCGAATTTATCATTTAACTTTGCTATGTTATAAATAGCTATGTTATGACTCTTATTTAAATAAAGAGTCAATATAGTCGCTCTCATATAAGTTCACTACAATAAGGTAACTAAGTACAGATAAGAGCTGGCTTGGAGAAGCAGGACAAAAAACTAGGTTAACTGCGTCGTGAATTTATAGAAAGACGACGATATATAGATCGTTGCTTGCATAAAGTCACATTTAAGTGCGGTATAGTCGCATTTAAAGGCTGTATAGAAAATCACGTAAATAAATAGCACTTAAATAAATGACACTTAAATAAATCACACTTACTAAAACATTATAACGCTAAAGGAAAAATTATGAGTATAAAAACATACGAAATTACCTCAACTACCTCTGACGGTATGGAACTAATTAGCTACATTGCTTTGCCTGAAGGTGCTGATGAGCACAATCCAGCGCCCGGTATTTTAGTCGCACCAGAATGGTGGGGCGTTGTTGAATACCCACGCGAGGTCACTGAACGTTTGGCTAAAGCTGGCTTTGCAGCGATAACGATGGACGTTTATGGCGAAGGAAAGCTCACTGCTGATGCAGCTCAAGCCAACGAGTGGATGAGCCAAATGCTCGAAGATCAAGACATGCTGATGTCACGCTGTGAGCTTATTTTAAATGACTTTGGCGATCAAATGGAAGTTGACCGTAATCGCTTAGGGGTAGCGGGTTTTTGTTTTGGCGGCAAAATAGCTTTAGATATGGCCCGTGTGGGTATGCCAATTAAAGCAGTGGCGAGTTTCCACGGTAACCCAGCACCTATATATCCCGCTGAAAAAGGTAAGTTTAAAGCAGAAGTATTGGTGGCGCATGGTAAAGACGACAGTATGGTTTCTATGGAGGCTATTGATAACTTAAAGGCAGAGCTAGACAATGCCGATGTCAATTATCAAATAGATGTTTACGACAATGCAAAACACGGCTTTAGTAACCCAAATGCAGATAAACGAGCAGCAGACAACGGCATAGACTTAGGGTATAACGAAGCCGCTGCCAAACAAAGCTGGGATAAAATGATTAAGTTTATGCGTGAGAAGTTGAAATAATCTATTTTTTAGGTTATATCTTTTTAATTTAAAATTTTACCCTATGATTAAAACGCACAAAAATGTGCGTTTTTTTATTTAAAGCCTATTACTCAACATAGCAATCGTCAAATTTGGTAGAACTATTTATGCCAAATTCCTTTAATTGCCTCCCACTGCTGGGTAATAAATGAGTCGTTTTTCGTCATTTCATCTCGCGTTTTTCGCTCATCATTTTTAGTTTTGACAGGTGGTAAAATATGCTCATAATAAGTGCCTGTCAATAACTTGCGTAATATACCTTCACCAATAAAGCCTTTGCCATCATTTAAAGTATTGTCAGCACGTAATAAATGGCGAATATCATACTGTGAAGGGTCAATATCAGGCACTTGTTTTTTGACATCAAGTAGCTCATACACTGCTACGCGTCCTGTACGCACCGAGCTTTCCACAGTAAATACCACATCATTATGCGTTTCAACAAACTGACCCACCAATCCTAAATTTGTACATCCCTGCGGTACAATTTCAGGGCGGTCACCTTGTGCACGTACCATAAATTGCGAGGTAATATAGGGCATATAAGCAGTTCTAACAATGGTATTTGCCAGCACATCATCTAACTCATCAATGACACCTAAGTGATAGCAAAGCTCGGTTAAAATCTCATTTCCTGTACACTCTGGCATGGCTTTTTTAACGTAGTTACCCTCTGTATCCATTAATAAGCTATATACCCAAAGCACCAAGGTATCTTTCGGTTGGTTGGGGAAATGTGGCTGACGATTACAGGTAAAGCTCATTACCCAATTAGAATCGGTAAAGGTAATAATACCACCAGTGGCAGTTTTACCTGAATATGGGTCGTTTACCGAAACGGTTTTCAACTTCTCAACCAATGCCGAAGGCTTACAGGTCAAGGTTGCAGACATCCACGCAGACTCATCCACATTACCGTTGAACTTAGCAGGATTACCAAATACTTTTGATTTTTTAGCCAAATTATTCCAAAGTGTCCAACCCGCTGATTGCCCCATATTATCAGGCGTAAAGTCTAAGGTTGGCGCTGTATTGCCATCGCCGTAGCGTGTATCTTCAGTCATCGAGCCAGTTGTGACAATCACAAAGTCCTTATCAGTAATTTGTATGGTCGAAGTTTCCCTTGCTGTGTCGTCATCTGCTTTTTTACTGTCAGCTTTCTGACTGTCAGCTTTTTGACTATCCGTTCTCTGAATAACAATCGCTTTTACCGTTTTATTTGAGGTATAGTCGTCAGCACTGTCAAACTCAATCTCTAGATCAGTCACTAAGGTGTTGTACTCAAACTTCACGCCTTGTTTTTGCAAGTAATTACGTAATGGCGCAATAAAACCATCATATTGATTGTATTTAGGGAACACCAAAGCTGACATATCATTCAAACCGTCTAAATCATGTAAAAAACGGTGCATATATAATTTGCATTCTAGCAAGCTGTGCCAGTTTTCAAACGCAAACATGGTACGCCAAAATGCCCAAAAATTACTGCTTAAAAAGCTTTCACTGAAATAGTCGCAAACCCTCACATTATCCAGTTCTTCTTTACGTTTTAATAACAAACGAATTAGCGCAAGCTGGTCTTTTTTACTTAAACCAAATTGGCTAAAATCTTTCACCTCACCCTGATTATGCATTAGACGTGCGATAGAATAGTTTGGATCATCATCATTCACGAGTCGGTATTCATCAAGAATACTATAAGGCTCTGGCATTTCTATCGCAGGGATATCTTGGAATATGTCCCAAAAATTCTCATAGGTAAACTCCATCTCACGACCACCACGAATTATGTAACCCTGATCGCTATTACCAGAACCATCCATTGAGCCACCAGAAACATCAAGTTGCTCTAAAAAAGTGATGTTTTCAGCGGGTACTTTACCATCTCGGATAAAATAATAAGCACTTGATAGCCCTGCAATACCGCCACCAACGATATAAACGTTGCTGTCTTTGTAAGCCTCATTTGGTCTGCCTATATTGCGTTGATAGTTGCCAATTTTATCGGCAAAAGGTAACGTCTTTTCGGGAGAATTATGTAAATAAGTGCTATTGGCATCTGGCTGGTGGGGGAATTTGTTATCAGTGGTTTTATTATTACTGTTCATGTGCTTATCCTTTTGTTGGTAATTGTACTAGGGTACAAATTTCAGTGGCAATAAAAATAATGCCCACTAATAGCGGAATACACCAAAATCTGACAGAATGATTGACACCCCCAAAAAATAATTGTGCTCATAGTAAAACGCCTTAACCTTTATAATATTAAAAAGTTTTTACTACACACTAAATTGAGCAGATTTATTGTTTATCGCTTATTAAGCACTCATGGTTCTATGGTGCTTGTCGTAAAAATCGACATCACATAATTCACATGCTGCTCAATGCATTCATCTGAATAGGGGTCTCTGCCTGATAACCTTGCAAATTGAGGGGCAAATGTAAAAATAGAGGTTGCCGAGCCAATCAACAAATAACGTATATGTAGGCTATCCCCTTGTGGCATCACACCAAGCTTTTGCGCCTGACGGATGATATCCAATTCTTCATCATAAGTAGAGCGTAAGAGGTTATCCGCCACCCAATTTAATAACTCTGAATCACCTTGATTAGCTTGTATCAAAAAACGATATATCTCTGGATAATTGGCACAAAACTTAATAAAGTCTTTTAACAACTCCCGTATCATTACCACAGGCTCTATGCCTTGTAACGCCTCACGCCGTCCAAAGCTCTGCTTTGTATATATTTCGAACGACTGCTCTGCAACTACTTTCCAAAGCTCCTCTTTAGAACCAAAATGATGCGCAATGAGGGTATGATTTACGCCTGCCCTATTGGCTATGGCTCTAGTTGAAACGCCATCAAACCCTGCCGACCCAAATTCCACAAGTGCAGCTTTCAAAATCTTTCGCTTAGTCTGTAGGGCACGTTGTTGTTTGGCACGTTGCTCTGGTTTTTTTTGTAAAGTGTTAATCATATCCACAACCTTTATATTGAACTAATGGTTAATTTAATACAACTATATTTAACAAACGTAATATTTAGTTTTGTAAATATTTCTTTCTCACATCTATATCACATTATAGACAGGTTAATAACAATTCAGAATTCCACAGTATCTCATTGTTTCATTATCTTTTATTATTAAGCATATAAGTTTAAATACTAATACTTGCAAATGAACATCAAAGGAAATAAGAACCAAAAGCACTGCCATAAAAATCCAGAGATAAGGTAAACTAGAGGCAATACAACCGACTACAACTTAAGCGAAACGAAAGGCCAATTCAGTAATGACACAAATCATGCAATCAACGATTCAGTGGTTCCCTGGGCACATGAACAAAGCGCGTAACGAAATCAAAGAAATCATGCCCGATATGGATGTGGTCATCGAGGTAATCGACGCACGCATCCCATTTAGTAGCGAAAACCCTATGGTCGCCAGCTTATATAAAGATAAGATACGAGGTGACAAACCCGTTATCAAAATACTAAACAAAGCCGATCTTGCTGACCCTAACGTAACACAGGCATGGATTGCTGACTTAGAAAAAACCGAAGGTACCAAAGCCATTGCCTGCGATGAAAATAAATCTTCTGACGTTAAACGTATCATTCAGATTTGCAAACAGCTCATGCCAAACAAAGCCGGCACAGGCAGGCAAATCAAAGTATTGATTATGGGCATACCGAACGTCGGAAAATCCACGCTTATTAATAGCCTAGCAGGACGCAGTATTGCCAAAACAGGCGACGAGCCAGCGGTCACCAAGTCGCAACAACTGATAAAGATCGACAACGACATCATGCTCTACGATACTCCCGGCATGCTATGGCCCAAGATTGAGAACCCCAATTCTGGCTTTCGCTTAGCGGCCACTGGTGGCATTAAAGACACCGCTTTTGACTTTTCGGATGTCGCCAGTTATACCGCTGAATATTTGATTCAGGCGTACCCAAACCTATTAAAAGAACGTTATAAAATAGAGGATTTACCGCAAACCGATTGGGAGTTCTTCGAGGTGGCAGGTCGTAATAGAGGCCTGTTAAAAAAAGGCGGTGTGGTGGATACTTACCGTATGTCTGAGATTTTGGTTAACGAATTACGCAGTGGTACATTGGGACGTATTACTTTGGAAACCCCTGCCATGCGGGAAGAAGAAGACAAACTGGTGGAGCGGATACGAGAAGAAGCCGAGCTGAAAAGGTTGGCTAAGATTGAAGAAAAAAAGCTTCGCCGTAAGCGTGCTAAGAAGAATCGGAAGTAATGAATCGAGCTTGATTAATTTACGTTGTAGGCTGTGGCTTTAGTCGAGCGGTTTTGAATTTCGATTTAGTAGCTATTCCTGCTATTCGCTCGTATTTGCCAGTCTAGGCGAGGCAGTGACACGATTTGAGTCATTACTGTTGCCTCGATACTACCTCAAAATCTAGCCCCTGCAACTCGCCCAGACCAGCAGGATACCGCTCCTATCAGGGCTAGCGGTCACATCGTGTGCTTGCATATATATATCGTGGTTTACGCCAGCTTTCTTCCGCTATTAGATAACTTGCTTCCACTAAGATATAAATATATAAAATAAAATTTACAAACTTGCATATTAATAGCAGAAATCCAGTTTTATAGAAAATAGATAGTAAACAAGTTATATAGCATGCTTAGTTCTAAAAAAAAACAATGCTGTCATTATAGTACCCGAAGACACATCAAGCCTTAAGAGTTTGCTTAAATATGCTCTCCCCTATGCAATCAGTTATCATTTTTTGCCTATTTTTTTATCAAAATTAGGCTTATATTTAGATTGGATATTAATGACGAGTTTTGTGATGCTCTTCCTTAATACACTTATTATTACATTATTTAATAAAAATCAGCAAAGAGCTCTAAACAAGAAAGAATGTAGCTATATTAGTATGATAACCGCCTTTATAGAGGTGGTTTTATCAGATATTTTACTTATTTTTATACTAAAACACTCTCTACCAGATAATTTTGGTAGAGAAAACTTGTTTACTAAAACTGACGTGCTCTATTATAGATCGATACAGGTAGTTGCCATGTTATTTATTCATTATATTGCCGTCCGTTATAGCTTAGGGTTTATGCAAAAAAAATTAAGCCTTATGTATAATACATAACAGAATAATAATTAATTTGAAAAGCGACACTATGACCCAGCCAACCGCTAATCCAAAAACTAAAACTAAAACTGAAACCCAAACTGAAACCCACTCCAAATCTCAAACCTTTAACCACACACCCTCCGCACTTGACAGCTTCGCTCCCCGCATCCTTAACTGGTTCGATAAACATGGTCGCCATGATCTACCGTGGCAACAGCACAAAACCAACACTCCAAACCCTTATATCGTTTGGCTGTCCGAAGTGATGCTTCAGCAAACTCAGGTCACTACCGTTATCCCTTACTTTCAGCGCTTTATGACCTCGTTTCCAACGGTGCAAGATTTAGCCAATGCGGAGTGGGATATGGTAGCCGAACACTGGGCAGGGCTTGGTTACTATGCTCGCGCCCGCAACTTGCACAAAGGAGCCAAGCAACTGGCCGAGATTATTGAAAAGACAGGCGAGTATCCGCAAACCCTAGAGGGTTGGGAAGCTATCTCTGGCGTCGGGCCTTCAACGGCAGGTGCTATCGTAGCAATGGGACTGCATGGCTACGGGGTGATTTGTGATGGTAACGTCAAACGAGTGATGACTCGCTGGGCAGGTAATGATGGCGATATTATGAAGTCGGCTACTACCAAACAGTTGTGGGCATTGGCAGAACGATTGACACCCAAAGATGATAGTGGACACTTTGCTCAAGCGATGATGGATATGGGCGCTACCTTATGCACACGTCGCAATCCCAATTGTGAGCAATGCCCCGTTAGTAATGATTGCATCGCTCATGCTCAGGGGCGTGAAATGGACTATCCGGTGAAAGCCAAAAAGAAGCCTAAACCCAGCAAATTTAGCAATGCGTTGGTTGTTTGTAACCCTAAGAACGACATACTATGGCTACAACGTCCTGATAGCGGTATTTGGGGCGGATTGTGGGTATTGCCGTTGCAGTTTGACAAAAAGACACTTGGAAAAAATGTGGTTTCCACATCGGACGAAGACAACGCCTTTGAAAGTGAAAACACGCTTGCTGAGCAAGTAGTTGATAAATGGGTTGCAGATAATAGCTTAAATGCTGTCTCGATTAGTCATGGGTTATTAGACGACTCCCCTATTAAACATACCCTGACCCATTTCCATTGGTACCTGCAACCTAAACAGCTTATTTTGGATAATAAGCAATCGTTAGCGTTAACACAGCACCTTGAAAAAGCGGATATTAACTTGGTTTGGTTGTCAGCAGATGAGGCAAAAGCAACGCTGGGATTACCGAAGGCGATGCTGAAGGTATTGGAAGTAGTTGGTTAAGACTTTTTTTAGGTCAATGACAACTCGATTAAAGGTCAATTAAAGGTCGATTGAATACGGAGAATAATATGCACATCGCTATCCTAACGATAACTTTATCCCTACCCGGATGTGGGTCATTGAAAGAAAAGCGTACTCGGGTGGGTGGACTACATCAGCGCTTTGGTAAAAATCCTGCTATTGCAGTCTGCGAAAGTGGCGAGCGTGACCGACATGACGCCAGTGAATGGACGTTTGTGGTTGTGCAAACCTCTAAGCGTGAGGTTGAATCTTTATGCAGTCAAATTGAGGACAAGATACAAAGCATTGTTGATGGGCGGATTATGACTATCGAAAAGGAATTTATTTAGGTAATAGAGGTTTTATACCATTGATAGTTTTGTATTTATGATGTCGTTGAAGTGGAAAATAATGGTTTAAGTTTTGCTGGGTTTTTAGTCCGCTGGGTTTAAAGCCTACCTTAATCATGATACGCCCCCTATATCAAAAAAAGACCTTCCACGTGTCAATTATATATAAGATATATATTAATATAAAAAGATCGCCAAAATTCAAACGGAAAAATGGCCTGTTACAGATTAGGAATAAAAAATATAAACTGAGCAGATAACCAACTGGAATATCAAAAATGTAGGGGAGTCGCTTTGCTACTTGATATTGATTAGCAATGTTCCTGCAATGCTAAAAAGTGTAATACGACCTGCAACTCGATAAGTTTAATGCCCTTTGCCTTAATAAGGCTTTTGCCGAGGGACGAGGAGCGGACATAGTCATAAAAAATAGACTCATCATACTTCGCATATTTCTCCCCTTCTTAAGAACTCCGATATTAAGGCTCATATTTTTCCTTATCTTTATCTCCAATCTTTTGGCATTCAGTTTAGTTTCTATAGTTAGAGATCTCTAAAACTGGTGCAAGACAGCCGATTGCACAAGTAGTGCATCTAGGGAGACCAACACCAGAGCAGTTTAGTCGTTCGCTGACTATGTTTGCTTAAGCTATTAAAACGTGTTGAAGATGAGTGCTAAGGATTTCATAAATTGACACGTTGTTATCATGATCTTTATTATCGTGTCGTTAAGTCTCAAAATTTTACACTAGTATGATGGTGTATTATCGACTTTATGTGTATTTGTTGATACAGTGCTTTTACCAACTTTTTTATAGGCAATATGTGCTTATTATACCGCCTCAGAATTAAAACCAAGACAATGTGAGACTTCTGTTTATGTTAAAGAAAATTAGTTTATTTATTGCGCCTGCACTGGTGTTTGTAGGCTGTGCTCAGGCTCCAGTACAACAAAAACCAGTACAAACAAAACCTACGCCAGTGATTGTGGTAAAACCGCAACCGCCAAAAGTAACCCCACCTAAGCCGCAGCCTGTCCCTAATGCCACTTATAACAGCTTTTCCGAATGGAAATCAGACTTTACCAAACGTGCCATCGCTGAGGGCCATAATGCTTATGATGTGCAACGTTTGATGGATACGGTTAGCTTAAATAGTCAAGCCATTTCGCTGGACTCTCGCCAGCCAGAATTTGCGAAAATGCCGTGGGACTACGCTGACTCTGCTGTATCCAGCGGCAGGGTTAGCACTGGCAAGGGCAAGTTTGCTAAGCAGCGCAGCTTATTGACTAGGCTTGAGTCACAATACGGGGTCGACGCCGAAATTATTGCGGCCATTTGGGGTATGGAGTCCTCTTATGGCGCGGTAACGGGCAGCAGCTATATTCCAAGCTCACTTGCCAGCTTAGCCTATGATGGCCGCCGCCGTGGGTTTGCTGAAGACCAATTGCTATCCTTACTGACGTTGCTACAACGTGGGGATGTATACTCTTCCCAATTAAACGGCTCATGGGCAGGCGGTATGGGACAAACTCAGTTTATCCCTGCCACTTGGCTAACCGAAGGTGTGGATGGCAATGGCGATGGTCGCCGTAGTCCTTGGACAACTGAGGATGCACTCAGCTCTACAGCCAATTATTTAAGCAACTCTGGTTGGGTACGGGGGCTTGAGCCTTTTTATGAAGTTACCTTGCCGCCATCACTAGATTTTTCTTATGTGAATACGAAACAACCTGCGGCACAGTGGCGTGCAATGGGAGTAACGCCTATCAATGGTATACACATAGATGATGGCACACCGCTTGAGCTATGGTTACCAGCGGGTAAAGACGGCCCTGCTTTACTGCTAAGCCCTAACTTTGATGTGATTAAGGTATATAACAACTCGTCAAACTATGCGTTGGGGGTAAGCTTATTGGGTCGTGCTATTTCCGGTCAAAGGGGTATTCAAAAATCTTGGCCACGTTATGAGCAGCCTCTATCTACCGTGCAAGTTAAAAGCTTACAGCAACGCTTGACCAGTGCAGGGTACAATACTAATGGTATCGATGGTATTTTGGGATCAAACACCCGTAGAGCGTTTGCACGTTGGCAAGCTGATAACGGGCAAACACCTGATGGTTTTATCACTCAACGTAGTGCCTCATCATTGGTGTGGTGAAAGCTGATTTTTGTTTACGCACTTGATCGATTAACACCGATGTCGCACCCTAAGTAATCCTATTAGTAATAGTAATAAAGCTAGAGCTTACGACCACAAACTTATCATGTGCTATCAATAAGATAGGGGCTATAGGGTGCTGCTTTTTTATAAATCCGATAATCGACTCAACCATTTACATTTGCTCGTTGTCTTCAGATCTACAAGGAAAACCAATGACTTTAAAATCAATACTCCCTAAAGCGCTATTTGTTTCCTTGATAGCTATTGGCTTGACTGCCTGCAATATGCCTAATAACTCTGTAGGTGGTAAAACTGAAAGTTATGATCGCATTAACCTTCAGGCCAATGCTGTTCAGCGTGTTGATAATGATGAAATAGAAGCCTTGTTATTTATTGAAAAATCGGCCGCCAATCCAAAAAGCCTAACTCAGCAAATTAATCCGTTGATTAAATCAGCGCTAGAAACCGCCAAAGCCTACCCAAACGTTAAACTCTCAACTGCCAGCCAACACACAAACCCTAACTACAATTACAAAACCAACAAAATTACCTCATGGTCAATGCGTAGTGAGCTTAGGTTGATTAGTACCGATTTTTCTGCCGCTAGCGAGCTGATTGGGGTACTTCAAGATGCAGGCTTACAGGTGGCTCATATAAACTTTAGTGTTTCAGATAAGCAGCGCCAAGACGTTGAAAATCAGCTTATTACACAAGTAACAGATAGCTTTAAACAGCGCGCAGAGGTAGCCCAAAACGCATGGGGAGCATCACGCTACGAACTGGTTAATTTATCTATTAAAAGTAATACAAATGTGCCGTCGCAACCTTATTATGGCAATGCCATGTTTACCTCTGCAGATTCAGCAGCAACCAATGAGGCTGCTGCCCCACTGGCAGGCGGCGAGCAGAGAATTGAGATGGTCGCAGAAGGCGCGATTGAACTGGTTAAGTAGACAGAGATGCTGCTTTAAAATGCTATGGTTTTGAAATGCTCTACTTAAAGTTTAACCTTTGAGCCTCATTAAACCTTCTTGTTGCACCGTGGCAACCAAGTTGCCATTTTGCCAGAATTGACCATGGTTTAACCCTTTAGCGTGCGATGTTGTATCGCTCCACATGTCATAAAGTAGCCAGTCATTGATATCAAAAGGACGATGGAAATGCATCGAATGGTCAATACTGGCCGCTTGAAGACCTTTGGTCATAAAGCTTATACCATGGGGCATCAGCCCTGTTCCCACTAAATAATAATCTGAAGATAGTGCTAAGAGCGCTTGCTGAATAGCAACTGGTTGCGGCCCTAGCTTTGGTATGCGCAACCAGTTTGCTTGCTTTGGCGTCATGGGCTCTGGATGAACGGGATCACGTGGTTTCACAGGTTTAATTTCAACATGGCGAGGCCGCATAAAACGCTCTCGTAAGCCTGCGGGCACATTACCCACATAATGCTCTTTCAATACTTGCTCAGACTCTAAATCTTCTGGTGGAGGGTAGGCTGGCATATCTTCTTGATAGTCAAGCCCACCTTCCATGGGCGCAAAAGAGGCAATCATAGAAAATACAACCTGCTCAACCAAACGACCATCTGCATCTTCTTTATTTTGCACGGCAATCACTTCTCTAGCGGATAGACTAAGACCGTCACGCAGCCGTCTAACTTGATAAATGACAGGCTGGTTGATACTACCACCTCGCAAGAAATAGCCATGTAATGAATGGCAGGGCTTATCCTCCTGTAAAGTATGTGCGGCCGCCATGATAGCCTGAGCTAAAACCTGCCCCCCAAAAATACGACTGCCCACATAATCACGGCTCATACCTTCAAACACATCTGGCTTAATTTCAGTCAGCTTTACAGTTTCTAACAACTGGTCTACAAGTGTATGAAAATCAGGCATTTGGCTCTCCGATAGGGTTAGCAGTCTGAACATGATGAAATGCTATAAAAAGGTCTCATTATACATTTTTAGATGCTTTTTGCATTAAGCCTTAGCTTTTTATATAAACACAGTATCAAATATTTCAATGAAATTATTTATAAAGTATCCTATAAGCCGCCATACCATACAAAACGCATGTTTTATTTAATACTCTACGTAGTCTATGCTAACACCGTGGCACTCTTTAGTAACAGATAATATTTTAGTAAAAGATATGAGTAATAGATAATATTCACACTACTATTGTCGACTCTTATGTTTATATCCGCGTATCAATGTATCGTTTTATATAAATTTATGGCAATATAGAGGTATCAATTTTAATAGGTTTAACCACTTATCATGTTACCATCTCGTTTAAAACAATCTTTAAAAAACCGTCTTAAAAATCAACGGGAAAAACAAAAAAAACATCGTGAGGCTAAATCTGCGTCACGGCATACCGCGCAAAGTTTAAAAGAGCAAGCAGCGGCTACTAGCAATACTATTTCTCGTTCTGGACGCTCAGTGAATCAGCTTTATCGCAAGATATCTGGTAAAACTTTAGATGTCGCTGTTAAGCCTAAGTTGCTAGGCGAGCTACCAACGCTTGATACTAGCAATAATGCGTTGACCTTTTATGTATTAAGAGATTATTCCCGTTCCAATAGTATACTCGTAGACTTACAGACTCGTGAGTACGGCTTCCCACCGGCATTGGTTGGTGTTGAAGACTCGGTACATCAGGTGGATGAGAATGCGGCTATTATCTTCTTAAACCATCCTCATGCCGGCGATCGTAAAGTATCACCACGACTTGCTAGGCTCGTCAATGCATGCCGACAGAATAATGCGCCAAAAATAAATGTAGTACCAGTGTCTATACTATGGGGGCGTGCACCAGAAAATGAAGACTCATTGTTTAAATTGTTAATGGCAGATAACTGGGAAGAGCCTTCTATAGCTAAACAGTTGTTTAATATTGGCATAATGGGGCGAGACACATTTGTCGAGTTTCATCCCCCTCAATCTTTGCATGACATTATTGACTCGCTGACTAGCCAAACAAACACTTCAGCAAATGAGCTCACTGATAAAGTCTTCAGTGATGCGTTAGAAAACCATACGTCTAGTGACAGCCCATTAATGACACTGTCATCAGAAGATGAAGACGATATTCTATACCAAGCCAAACTGAACCTCCAAAAACAGAGTGCCTCCTCAACGGCTTTGATGACCGCTGCTGAAGCCAATTATAGTTTATCGATACTGGTGCAATATAAGCTAAATGCCTATTTGGACAACAAGCGCAAAAGCATGTTAGGACCTGACCTGTCTGATAGGCGTAATCTAGTGGATAAGCTTATTTACTCTCCTGCCATTAAACAGGCCTGTAAAGTTGAAGCTGAATCCACTGGTATCAGTACCAGTAAAGCACAAACGCTAGCTCGTGATTATGCTAATGAGATAGTGAACGACTACTCCTACTCTGTTATTCGCTTTTTCGACCGATTTTTAACGTGGTTATGGACTCAGCTTTACGATGGCGTTGAAGTCCATCATTTTGATCGAGTGCGTGAATTAGCAGCTGATCATGAGCTGGTTTACGTGCCTTGCCACCGCAGTCATGTTGATTACTTATTATTAACATATGTCATCTTTAAGCGGGGACTAAGCCTACCCTACGTGGCAGCAGGTAAAAATCTGGATGTGCCTATAATTGGCCCATTGCTACGTAGTGCAGTGGCTTTCTATATCCGCCGTAGTTTTAAAGATAACCACCTTTATAAAGCAGTGTTACGTGAATATGTTCATACCTTGATTCAGCGCAATACCCCTATTGAGTATTTTATTGAAGGCGGACGCTCACGATCAGGTCGCTTACTTCCCCCTAAGCTTGGTATGCTTGCCATGACAGTACATAGCCAACTGCGTCAATCTAACAGACCCATGGTATTTATCCCAACCTATATTGGCTATGAGCGCATCATGGAAGGTGGCACATATATTGGCGAACTAAAAGGTAAGCCGAAAGAATCTGAATCTTTATTAGGTCTACTGAAAATCAGCCGAAAAATTGAGCGTATTTTTGGTCATGTGCATGTCAGCTTTGGAACCCCACTGCATATGGAAGACTTCATGAAGAAGTTTGATGTAGAGCCAAACTCCCTGCCTGCTGACCGCAATGACACCACGCTTGATGACAAATCCACAGCCATGATTAATAACCTGAGTGTTAAAATCATGCAGCATATTAACAAAGCTGCGGTGGTCAATCCCATTTCATTATTGTCGCTGGTACTGTTATCTACCCCTAAAGCGGCATTAGATGAAGACAGATGCCGTGAGCAAATTGCCCTATGTCAACGACTTGCTAATGATGTGCCTTATGATCAAGACACCATTATTACCGATATGCTACCGCAAGCTATTATTGACTATGGTATAAAATTAAAGCTTATTGAACGCACACCCCATATTTTAGGCGATATGATCAAGGTGTTGCCTAAACAAACGGCAATTTTAAGCTACTTTCGCAATAATATTTTGCATGTGTTCATTATGTCTTCATTTTTAGCAGCCCTTATTGTTCGTAATGGCCGTATCGAACGTAGACAGTTAGACAGTATCGTTACTCAAATGTACCCATTTTTACAGGGCGAACTCTTCTTATATTATGCCGCACGCAATGTACCAGACTTAATTACCAAACAGCTAGACAGTCTTATTAAACAAGACATAATCATTGATTTGGGTAACGATGTGCTTGGTACGCCAGAAGCTAACAGTGAAAACTATCAACAACTGACTATGTTGGCAGCTCCGGTATCACAAAGCCTTGAGCGATACTTTATGACGTTAGCACTTTTAGCACAGCAAGGGTCAGGCAATCTAACGGCAGACCAGGTAATAGATTTATGTCATTTGCTGGGTCAGCGTTTGTCTGTTTTATATGCCGATGACATCCCAGATTTTTTTGATCGCGCTTTATTCAGCAGCTTTATCGGTGCGTTGGAACGATTTGGTTATGCAAGCAAGGATGAAGATACAGACACCCTGATATTTGATGAGCGTATTAACAACATCGCTCGCTTTTCAAACTATGTGCTGAGCCCTGATGTGATGCAGGTATTGCAACATGTCGCTACGCTCGATGAGGACGAGATTGAACATGCGATTAATGAAATTAACAACAAAAAGCAGAGTAAGTTTAGCCGTAAAAACAAAGCTAACACAGCATAGGTAGTAGAGCAAAACTACACAAACAGGGTTAAAGTAGACCCTATATAATAATCGTAAGTTGTGGTGTTGGATATCGTTGAATGTTATTTAAATTAAACCTTAAATAAAAAACGGCATAACTCGAAGATTATGCCGTTTTTAATACTACTCGATAAATTAAGTCGCAATTTTCTTATATTTCATCCTTTTAGGACCGGCATCATCGCCTAAGATTTTCTTACGGTACGTCTCATACTCAGAGTAATTGCCGTCATACCAAACTGGACCTTCTGGTTCAAAAGCGAGGATATGGGTCGCAATACGATCAAGGAACCAGCGGTCATGCGACACAACCAATACCGAACCTGGGAACACTTGAATCGCATCCTCAAGCGCACGTAGCGTCTCTACATCCAAATCGTTTGATGGCTCATCGAGTAAGATAACGTTAGCACCCTGCTTTAAAGTTTTGGCAAGCTGCAAACGGTTACGTTCACCACCAGACAAGTTGCCAACTAGCTTCTGCTGGTCTTGTCCCTTAAAGTTAAAACGACCAATATACGCACGGCTTGGCGTTTCATAATCACCCACTTTAATGATATCTAAGCCGTCTGATACTTCCTCCCACACGGTTTTGCTATCATCTAAATTATCACGTACCTGACCAACATAAGCCACACTGACACTCTCGCCAAGCTCAACCGACCCTGTATCTGGCTCATCCTTACCCGTCATCATATTAAATAATGTGGTTTTACCTGCACCATTTGGTCCAATAATACCAACGATAGCCGCAGGCGGTACATTAAAGCTTAAGTTTTCATAAAGCAGACGTCCATCAAAAGATTTTGAGATATCATTAACCTCAATCACTTTATTACCTAAACGAGGGCCAGGTGGAATATAAATTTCAGCCGTTTCGTTACGTTCTTGGAACTCTTTTGAGTTAAGCTCCTCAAAGCGTTGCACACGCGATTTAGACTTAGCTTGCTGACCTTTTTGGTTTTTACGAATCCAATCAAGCTCTCTTTTAAGCGCTTTAGCAAACGACTCCTCTTGCTTTTGCTGCTCTTCTAAGCGTTTGTTTTTCTGTTCTAGCCACTGTGTATAGTTACCTTCATACGGATAACCATGACCACGATCAAGCTCTAATATCCACTCAGCAACATTATCTAAGAAGTATCTATCATGGGTAATGGCGACGATAGTACCGCTGTAATTTTGTAAGAACTGCTCAAGCCACGCTACTGACTCTGCATCCAGATGGTTAGTTGGCTCGTCAAGCAGTAGCATATCTGGTCGAGATAGCAATAGACGACACAGTGCCACACGACGTTTTTCTCCACCAGAAAGTTTGCTAACATCAGCATCCCAAGGTGGTAGACGTAGTGCATCAGCCGCTTTCTCTAGCTTAGTATTTAGATTATGTGCGTCCCATGCCTGAATAATGTCTTCCATTTTGCCTTGTTCTTCGGCTAACTTGTCGAAGTCTGCATCAGGCGCAGCATATTCTGCATAAATTTCATCAAGGCGAGCAAGCGCATCAAGTGCCTCACGCATGCCATCTTCTACATTACCGCGCACATCTTTGCTATTATCAAGCTGGGGCTCTTGCGGTAAATAGCCAACCTTAGTACCCGGCTGGGCACGGGCTTCACCGCTGTAATCGGTATCTACTCCCGCCATAATGCGCAGTAAGGTGGATTTACCTGCACCATTTATACCCAGCACACCAATTTTGGCACCAGGGAAGAAAGAAAGATTAATATTTTTTAGAATTTCACGCTTAGGTGGAACAAGTTTTGACACGTTGTTCATCGTGTAGATATATTGCGCCATTAAGACTCCATTACTCTAGTTTCAGTAGCCAGATTTTCTGTACTATTTGCAGTTATAAAATTAAAAACAATTGATGGCTGCATTATCGCATACTTAGCCTCATCTTATCATCTCCACTTGATGGCTTATTTCCAATTAATACGTTAATACGAGCTGCCTAACAATCACAGATTAGACCCACTACACTGCTAGCATAAAACTGTACTGGTTCTGAATAAGCGGCGAGGTAATCTGGATAAGCTATGGGATCCATAGTGATAACGATTGAGCTATAAAAGAAAATGCGATAGCAATAGAACAAACACCCTCATTCCTATCATATCTTTGTGATAAAGTAGTACAAATTAATACCATAACACGTAAAAATCAAACACTTAAATGAGTGTTAAGAGTAGATAATATGAGTATTAATTGACTGGTATAAGTTTATTGCTTAATACTCCGACCAGTCATTGATTATAATATATAAAGAATATATAAAGGAATCTGCACATGAAAGAACACGTTAACATTACCCACAACACTGAGGCAAAGCGATTTGAAACTACTATAGACGGGCACACGGGTTACATCAGCTATCAGGACCAAGGGGACACTTTAGTATACGACCACACTATTGTTCCAAAAGAACTTGGCGGTAAAGGCGTTGGTTCGGCACTGGTTAAGCATGCTTTAGATTTTGCTCAAGCGGAAAACAAAAAGGTAATCCCAGCCTGCTCCTTTGTAGAGTCTTATATTAAGCGCCATCCCGAGTACCAAGATTTAGTGCATTCATAGCACATCCAAAAATTAAAATAGCAAAAAACGAGTTCAAGCCCTAAGTTCAAGCCCTAGAAGCTATAGTCAAAGAAGTCTAAAATGGTTACAAGGCAACCGAGTGCAAGTACTACTGCAGTAGGCTTAACGAGGTTAACGCCGTAACCGTTTAGTAGTTCGCTGACTATACCATCGCTACAATTAGTAGGCTCAGTGAGGTTGATACTGCTAATTTATTTTTTGGTAAAATCGCAATACCCCATTCTAAATATTTTTATCTATTAGGAGAGTTTATGAGTCATCTTACTGACGCTCAAGTTGCCCTACAATTAGACGAGTTGCCAGGCTGGACAAAGGATGGCCAGTACATTATCAAAACTTATGAGTTTGGGAGTTTTGTAGAAGCCATTAGCTTTATGACTCAAGTTGCTTTTCATGCTGAGGAGATAGAGCACCATCCTGAGTGGACTAACGTATATAATAAAGTGCACGTTCGACTAACTACACATGATGTGAGCGGTATTAGCAGCCATGATATTCGCTTAGCCAAACGAATGGAACACATATTTAAACCCAGAGATGTTTAGATATTTAGATCCATAGATATTTGAACCTAATTGAGTCTGCCTTTACAAACACACAACCTACTACTAAAGCCAAAAACTTAAGTAGTGAGAAAAACCAGTGGAAGCCCTACAAATATCATGGTGTGTTTGATAAATCAATTATGGCTACGACTATGGCTCATAGGGTTTACCCCTCCTACTATATTTTCATTTTCAAAAAAGGTATAACTTACCGTTACGGACAGTTGTTAAGCGCTTAAGCCTGTAGTATGCTTCGAATCGCAAAAATCAATGCGATTGGATATTAATAGGTAAAATAGTTGTGGCAAATTTCAATACACACCTCACTGGTGGCTTTTCTATCAGTGGGGTTCTAGGATTAGTGGCTTATAAAGCAGGACTGGTCAACGCTAACGAATTTTTACTATGCGTGCTTGCCGGCACTGCTGGTGGGCTGCTTCCCGATATTGATTCTGATAATTCAACACCTATCAACATAGGCTTTGACTTGATGTCACTTGCCTTAGCGTTTACCTTAACTATCCAATGGCGAAGTTCACTGTCTTTAGTGTCTATGTTGGCATTGTGGATATCAGGCTATGCCTTAATTCGCTATGGTGTTTTTTACATATTTACCCGTCTAACGACCCACCGAGGTATCATTCATTCTGTTCCTTACATGGCTGTGATGGCATTGGCCCTAGTGTGCATTAACTATTATTTTTTGGAGAGCTCTTCTATTGTCAGCTGGCTGTATGGTTTATTCTTAATGATTGGTACTTTAGTTCATTTGGGACTAGATGAAGCTTACAGTGTCGATTTATTAAACAGACGTCTGAAACACTCATCTGGCACTGCCTTTAAATTTTATAAGGACAGCCAGCGTTTTCACTATCTAGGCTTGTACGCCATATTGGTTCTATTTATAACAGTATCACCACCATTTGACCCTTTTTGGCGCAAGCTAACTGATCCCATCACATGGTGGTTATTAAAAGAAGCGTTATTTCCCGCCCTATTAGTAAGCTAATTTATCTCATTAATAGAGTTGTTGTGAGTGCTTATTGTCTACCAGCGCTGAGATTGGTTTCCCTCCTATCATGTGATTTACTGACGAAAGTGCTAAATATTGGCACGGGAAGATTCTGGCGGATTAATTGTGAATATACATAAGAAGTATTGTTTTCGGCAAAACTTAACTCGGCTACTTTCGGATTAATATAGGCATGTTGATACCACTCTTCCACCGTCCAGTGCTCTGCCACATAATTATCTTTTACATCATTGGTCTCGTTTGCTTCTTGATCACTACTGGATAAAAGACCCATATCAAAGAGATAGTTGGGCAAATAGCCAGACATCCATATACGGTAATCTATAGGCAAGCGTCCTCCGCTTACTTGTCTCGCCATTTCAAACACCACGTTGGTACAGTTACTGGTCAAGGTGTTGTACCACTGTGGCTGACGTTGCAGTGTCTCTGCTCTGTTTAAGTAAGATTCAAATAAGCCACGCACTTCATTAATTGTCACACCACGAATCGGAAAAATATATACGTGCTCACCACGCACATTCGAGCGTGTATATAAGATATCCCGCTCCTCTGCGGCGATAAGGCTCATTTCAAACTGACGAAAAAATCCAGCTAACGCTGAAAAAGACTCTCCATTTTCTTTGCGTATCTCCACTGAAAAAGTAAGCGGACGCTCATCAATAAACCGAAAACTTATCAAAGTATGTGCAACTTCTGGGCCCATCCAATATGAGTTAATCACATCCAAACCACTAAGCTTACTCATATCAATCGTTCGACTATGCCAGCGCTCTTCTACTACCTCAATACCCTGTGCATCATCTGCAAGTTTTTTGTAGCTAGGTATCTCGCTTTGCACACTCACATTAACGCCGTCGGAGCGTTTCCAACTAAAGTCTCGCACATTGTGTAGCGTGACAATATCCGGATTGGTATCATCTCGAGTTACGCTTAATGCGCGAGCCACTTGCGGCTGCCACATTCTGTCCTGCTTAGCAGGCAACAGCACAAACCAAGTTGCCGCGGCCAGCCATAAGGCAGCATAGCCAAGTAATACACGCACCCAATAAGGGTGTCGGCGCATAAAACCCAATAACGTGATGGTGGCGGCTGAGAAAGCAACTGTACCAAATACCACTTTAAACAAGGGATAGTCGGCAAAATGAAACCACATGATAAAACCAAGCCACAATGCTGATAGTAACAAGCTTAGGAATATGAAGGTTTTAATGATGTAAGCGCTTATTACACTCAGTATAGACTGTTGATTTAGAGCACTGTCTAATACCTCATGGTGCTGGCAGGGTAGTTTATTTTTTAACCTTCTTAACCTAACTTTTGAGCCACTTTGTGAGTTTTTCGAGTTTTTTGACATAGAGACCTTTTGTGCAGCGTTTAAAGCTAAATAGCCATTAATGCTTGTGAATATAACAAATTATTTGTTATAACATTGAAAATTTCACACCTATTAATATGCTAAAACCAGCCTACAGCAACAAATAATGCCCTAGCTACAGCCTGTATAACGATATCTCACACTGACGATACAAAATATTCTGCTTAACCGTTGAATATAAAACCACCTTGGGATAAAGTGAAAATAATTTTGGTAACAATACGAGGTTAATGACTTTCTCATGTCTGATGACAATTCCAGTACAGCCAGTTGGTCAATGCCCGGATTAAAGCGCTGGCTAAATACCGCCCCCGAAACTCGCGATGAACTGATTAAATTAGTGCAGGATTCTCATAAATTTTTAGAGCCTGATACTGTCGATATGCTTGAAGGTGTATTAGATCTACCCGCCACCCCAGTGCGTGAGATTATGACCCCACGCCCGCAAGTAGAGGGGGTACATGAGAACGATAGCTTGGCTGATATCATGGACATGATTTTAGAGACCAGCCATTCACGATATCCTGTTTTTGATAGCCAAGACGATGATGCTGTTATCGGGATTTTACTGGCAAAAGACCTTCTACCGCTTTTGGTTAATTTAATCCGCCAAGGTCAAGACACCATTAACTCATTCCGTTTAAAGTCCATAGTACGCCAACCTTTATATATTAGCGAGACCGCCCGATCAGACACTTTACTCCGTTCACTACAGCGTACCCAAGTGCACATGGCCGTGGTCGTTGATGACTTCGGTAATATGGTGGGTGTGGTAACCATGGAAGATCTGCTTGAGGAGATTGTGGGCGACATTGTTGATGAACACGACGACATTGTGGAAGACAGTGACTTAAATAATATTGTTCCTCATGAAGAAAAGGCTAATACATGGGTCGTTCAGGCATCTACACTCATTGAAGATTGCAACGAAGAGCTAAACACCCCGTTTGATGATACTGACGTAGATACCATGGGTGGACTTGTGATGCAGGCACTTGGCGATGTTGGGGGAGATTTAGAGGGAGAAACCGTCACTATTGATGGTTGGCTCATCTCTATCATAGATGTAGAAGGTAGGTTTATTAAGGTGCTAGAGTTAACGCCTGTTAATACAGCCATACCCCACGATAAGTAGGCATAAGGTAGCCTTATTATACGTTTATGATTAGGCTATATGGTATGGGTGTCGTTGATTATTCGGTATTATCCTCTAGCTAAAAGCTTATGGCGACTCTAATAATTTATGGCGACTTAACCGCAGTGAGCATGTTCGACGATGATACACAAGAGTATCGTCAAACATGCTCATCATCAAACTGTCATTGCTAAATATCGCCAAACCAATTTAAACTGACGATAAGGAAGCCAAACGCAGACTCGTTATAAAGTACTAGGTTGGCAAGATAATGGTAACTCAGTCATAATTTAATATCGTGCTGACGCAACAGCAATTACGAAATAAGTTTACGGGTCATACTCATTATCGACCTTCTTAAGGTTCAATCCATTACTCAGAAAAGTCCAGCTCAAATACGACTGAACTTCCACTAACCTCAAACCCCACCAATAATAATGGCTTACCAGATGGCGAGTTATCCGCTGAGATGAATGTTAACCCTTCTGGACCCAAATCGCCATCTACATCAGCTGCTAATACTCCCTCTTTTGCAGCAGCAAGCTTGTCATCATCAAACGTGCGTGTATTTACCTCACCTAAAAACTTAACATCAGTTGGGTCAGTGACATCAAAGGCCATCACGCTAGAAATACGCTCAAGCCCTATGAAAGCAATGGTCTGTGAACCAACCTGACCCACTGTAACACCTTCTGGTTCGACACCTTTATTATCACTACGGTTATCAAAGCTATTTTTATCATTACTTGCGTTAAAGTTATCGGGATACTTGTCAGCGGTGTACATTGCCATAAAGCTGCCACTATCGTAGACAGGCGTACTTAAGTCATCAGTATCCCAAATACTAAATGAACGTGCACCAAAACTATATAGGTTCTCATAAACACCATCACCATTGCTATCGCCCATAGATGCTGAGAATTTGATTTTACCTAAAGCTTTTTTATCGCCACATTCTAAGTTGTGACAAGCCATCACATTAAATTTAGCAGGATCAACCTGTACATCATTAAAGCCTATTTCCTCTCCAAAATTACCCCATTCGCGGGCATCACCTTCATTGGCGGTGATGAGATAGTTTTTACCATTGATAGCATAAGTGGCTATCGAATCAGGCATATACATCCCCATTATCGGCCATGTGGTAATGTTAATTGCATCATCTTTATTACTTACATCCAGCGCATTACCTTGAATCGAATGATCTTTTGCACCTAACGGCTCAATGGCTGCGACGGTAGCGCTTACAATATCCACAACCGCTATGGCATTATTTTCTTGCAAACTCACATAGGCGGTTTTGCTGTCGCTATCGACAGCAATATACTCTGGCTCTAAGTCTTCAGCGACTGTACTCAACGTACCATCGGCTTTTTTACCAAAAATACGTACGCCTGCATCAAGCAGCGATTGTTTTTGGCTATTAAAGTCTGTAAATGTGGCAGTTTTAACAATTGGGTTGTTGATATCCATGATGTTAATAACACTAATAGAACCTTCGGCATCTACCACATAATCGTCATCAGGCTCACCTTCATTAGCCACTATTAGATAATTACCATCTGGCGTAAAAGTAACCATATCTGGCAATGCACCCACTTTCAGACTGTTTAGGCGTTTTAACGTGTTGGCATCATAAATGACCACATAGCCATTGTCTGTTTTTACGTCTGCTTGCACCGCAATTGCCATTACATCACCAAACACCGCCACACTGTTCACTGTACTACCAACGTCTGATACATCCAATGACTGGATAAGTGTTGGTGTCGTTATATCTGACAAATCAAGCACATCGACTTTTCCATTCTGTGCGTTAACCACAAACCCACGTTTACTGAGAGGATGAAAAGCGGTAATTTCTGCGGCAGACTCATCAAAAGCCCCATGAACATAACTACCAGTTTTGGTAAAGGTCACACTTTTATAGTTGGTAGGCGCAATAACATCTGGTCTTGGATTGTCATTCACATCAACTGCCGTGTTTGAGTCACTACCACAGCCCGATAAAACCATTACTGAAGAGACAAGACCTAAAAGCAGCGTAGACTTCATCAGTTTATAATGTTGTGTTTTATCAGTCGGGTTGGATACTGAGCAGTTTCTCATGGATTGACCTTTTGAATCGAAATGAGCATGAATGTACACAAAGTATCTGGTCAGATTATCTAAACTTTGTTAAACCTTGATGACATTCGCCTATTTAGTAACTATTTACGAAAAGCTTAATAGTACAAAGCTTATAGTCGTCAAACTTAGCGAGTTGAACCCAGGTATCAAATTAATATCATACAAAAGCCCACTATCTTAATAAAGACAGTGGGCTTCGTAAAAATGAGCTTACTAAAAAGGATTTAATACAAATATTGGGCTATTCAACAATTGATTAATACAGCATCAAAGTACGCTTTCATTCGCTTACTTTAGCCCCTTTTTTATTCCCTTTATAGACACTATTACAGGGGCTTTAAAAGCATCACATTAATCTAACTAAATTACTAACTAACGGACTACCGTACGATATTTAACGACGGCTGTTTCATTAATACCTAGTGCTTCAAGTGTCCAGCGTAAATGTTTATAGTATTCCAGTGGTAAATCTTGTACTTGACCATTTATACGTGTACGTAACGGTGTACGACTAAACGTATTACCATCAATACTGGCAAAAGCATTCTTAGGTGAGATATCGCCTAGCAGTTTAACCTGATCAGGGATGCTCATTGTGACCGTCATAGAGCGCATACGATCCGCACTGCTATTGGTAATATAGGTATGATATTCAATGACATTGCCCTGACGTAGACGTGTACTTGAATCAATTGGCATCAATGTTGGGTTGCCTTGAGCATCTGTACTGACTAACGCAGCTACCGTTTTTGTCGAAACATTTGCTGCTTCGGATCTGGTACCATCTTCCACCATCTGTGCATTACTGGCGCTTGTTGGATTGTCTAATTCTGGTTCTGGAGTTGGCAATATTGCCTGTGCACTCATACTGACACCACATGCCAGCACCATTAATGCCCGACCTGTTAATTTTGAAGCAACCTTTGACGTGCTAAAGACATCTAATGCTTTCATAAAGCTTTATTCCTTATTATATTTAAAATGATCAATAAATTTTATCTACGCGTTTCAAGTTGTGCAAATGAACTATAGTCAAACTATTTTAATAAGCCACTTAAAAATGGTTAACCATACAATTATTCATAATAATCACATTTGCGAAGAATAAATATCAAATATTGGTTGATAGTATGCAATAAAATTAATAAATTATCTGTATTAAGTCCGTTTAACTGTCTTTACTGGTAAAATAAAGATAGCTCAACATGGCATTTTTTGCTATCGTAAAAGCGTTACCTTCTCTTCTTAAAGCCTAATTTGATGTTTATATGATTGATACTGCTATGCCACAAACTACAACCGACTATGTTCATTGGTTTCGCAACTCTGCTCCCTATATTAATACCCATCGAGGCAAAACATTTGTCATCATGTTTGGCGGTGAAGCTGTCAACCATCCTAATTTCAAAAATTTAATTCACGACTTTGCGCTACTGCATAGTTTAGGGATTAAACTGGTACTGGTACATGGAGCACGGCCTCAAATTCAGAAAAACCTCGAAAAACAAGGGCTAAACTTAGAATCTCCGCTTCATAACGACATTCGAGTTACCCCTCGCGAGGCACTGCCTTGTATTTTAGAGGCAGTCGGCGCTATTCGCCTTCAAATCGAAGCTCAGCTTTCTATGGGGCTTGCTAACTCACCTATGTACGGGTCACGTATTGATGCCGTATCTGGTAACTTTGTTACCGCAAGACCTTACGGTGTTCGAGACGGTGTCGATTATCAAATGACAGGGGAAGTCCGCTCAATCGATGTAGAAGCAATAAGAAACAACCTATTGCATAACCATATGGTCATCTTAGGCTCTATGGGTTACTCTGCAACCGGCGAAGTATTTAATCTATTAGGCGAAGACGTTGCTTTAAATGCCGCTGTTGCTTTAAATGCAGATAAACTCATATTCTTAGGTAGTGAGGATGGCATTAATGAAGAAGGTCGCCTACTGCACGCCATGATACCAAATGAGGTGGATCGCTTCTTGCGCGACCGTGATTTAGATCGTGAAATATACTATTTTTTACACTGTGCAAGTCAGGCGTGTCGCCAAGGCATTCATCGTACTCACATCATATCCTATGCTAAAGATGGCGCCTTGCTTGAAGAGCTATTTACACGAGATGGTTCAGGGACATTAATTAGTCACGACCCATATGAAGAAATTCGGCGTGCAACTATCGATGATATCGTTGGACTTATTGAGCTACTTAGCCCGCTTGAGCAACAAGGTATCTTAGTACAACGTTCACAAGAACGTCTAGAGCAGGAAATAGATAGCTATAGTGTCATTGAGCGAGATGGTATGGTATTAGGATGTGCTGCATTGTACCCTCTAGATAATGACTCTGCAGAGGTAGCCTCAATAGCCATACATCCTGACTACCGAAATGGTAGCCGTGGCGCAGATTTACTGGCTTTTTTAGAACAACAAGCCCGCAGTCATGGCCGTCACACTCTTTTTGCATTAACCACACGCACCTCACATTGGTTTATTGAACAAGGGTTCGAAGAAGTTTCAGCCGATACTTTACCTGAGCCTCGCCGTACTGCATATCACAATGGGCGAAACTCAAAAGTTTTCAGAAAAAATCTTTGACACTTACCCCATTCATAGTAAAAAAAGCCTTGCATCACTAAATGCAGGGCTTATTTAATACTAACTTTCTCAATTTTGAACTTTACTAACCCGAATTGATTAATGTAGCTTTAATGATTCTACATCCATACTCTGTAGTGAAACATCTTAAAGTGACTACCCTAAAAAATAAAATAGATAGAGAAACAAAGTAAATCAACCCTTTCTAAAATGAGGCAGTTTTGAGAACAAGATGCTAATCTTAATTGATTACTTAGCCTTTAACTTACTGTTTTGGCATTTCAGGATTAACTTCCAACATCTCTACTTTGAAAATCAACGTACTGTTCGGATCAATAGCAGGATTGCCTGTTTCACCATAGGCTAAATCAGAAGGGATATAAAGTTCATACTCCCCGCCTTCTTTCATTAAACCCAAGCCCTCAGCAAATCCAGGTATCATTTGTTGAACTGCAAATATAGCCGGCTCTTCACGTTCATATGAGCTATCAAAAACAGTACCATCAATAAGCTTACCCTCGTAGTTAACTTTTACCATATCGTTTTCACTAACTGCTTTACCGGTACCTGCTTTAATGACTTTGTACTGTAAACCAGACTCTGTGGTTTTAACCCCTTCTTTTTTAGCATTCTCAGCGAGAAACTTTTGACCTTCATCTTTGTTAGCAGCCGCTTTTTCTTGCATCTTCTCCATCATCTCGATTTGTTTCTTTTCTTGGTAAGTAGTAACCACTTCTTGCATTTGTTCTTCAGTCAGTGCGGCTTCTTTGTCAGCATAAGCATCACGAAATCCCAGTTCAAAAGTATCAAGATTAAGGTCATCAACTATGTCTTTATTGCCTTTAGCCATCATATAGCCAATGCTATAGCCGACTTTTTCAAGCTCACTACTTTGCTCGTTAACCGTGGACACTGAACCCGCTTTCTCAGCTTTATTACCATTATTAGCACAACCAACTACTAGAACACTTATTAAAGCAACTGAAAGAACTTTAGGGGCTATGAATTTTTTCATGTACAAAATCTCTTTTTAATTAAAATAAGGTAATTTAAATCAACTATCGTAAATTGATTGCATTCATTAAATAATCTAGTGATTATTACAAGTTTGCAGTAAACATAATTAATAATAAATGATTGTCTGGTAAGTACACTAGATAATTCTCTTAAAAACGCGGTAGATAGTTTTAGATCACACTCAATAGTTAAGCATATTAATAAAAAATTAATAAATACTACTTAAACTTATAATAGTTGAAATATAATAGTTCAAATGCATAAACTTATAATGACTCGATAGTGGATAGTACCAAAATAGATATTAGATAACCACTACAGTAGGTTAACTGATAAATTTAATGTATATATTTTGTTAAAAATTTAAGCTAATGTAACAACTTTATACACTTATTAAGCAATAATTAATGTTTAGGTGTTTATTATTGGGAATTAATCCGCTAGAGTGTCGTTATAAACTATCTGTTACTCGGGTACTAGTCATTATCAATGCCATTGATACTTATTTAGATTGATTGGTACCGCCAATTTAAATATTAAGCCATATCGTTTAAACCAGCCTACGCTATAAAACGCTAACTTAACTATTTGAATTGCAGAGGTTATCACTGATAAAAACTATAGATGTACGAGAAAGAATATTTCTAGTTTGTTGCTTCAATTTGCTATTATATAAGTAGTTCTTCACAGGTTTAGCATCAATCTAGAATTTGGATTTCTTATAAATCGAATTTTAATCATCAAGTTTTTGTACTTATTACATGTACTTATTACAGGAGAAACAACATGGACAACATGTTTGTTTGGTTTAATAACAATCTTGGTGGGCCAATAGGTTCAATTATTGCCGCCGTACTTGTTTTCGTTATTGGTTGGTTAGTTGCAATGGCTTTAGGCGGTGTTGTTCGTAACCTGCTTTCTCGTATGAATCTAAACCAACGTATGAACTCATCAACGGGTAAAACATACGACATCGAAAATATCATTTCAAAGGTGGTATTTTGGTTTGTTTTCTTAATGGCCATATCTGGGGCATTGAGCATGTTGAGCTTAAATGCTATATCTGCACCGTTTGCCAACATGATTGACGGTGTACTGTCGTTTATACCCACTTTGATTGGTGCTGTAATAGTCGGTGTGATTGGTTGGGTAGTAGCGACTGTTGCTCGTACAGCAATTAATGCTGCTTTATCAAAAACATCACTTGATGAAAAGTTAAGCGCGGAAGCTGGCGTTCAGCCAATGAGCGGTACTATCGCTGATATGGTTTACTGGGTAATCTTGTTATTTGTTTTAGTGATAGTATTGGGCAAATTAGAGTTAGATGGGTTATTTGCACCTCTAACCAACATGCTAAATAAAGCCATTAGTTTCTTACCTAATATCTTTATGGCTGGCGTTGTCTTCTTTGTGGGCCTAATAGTTGCTAAAATCATTCGTGGTATTGTTACCAACATGGTCGCCAGCTTAAATCTTCAAGGGTTTGCAGAAAAAGCAGGCATTAGTAACAACCGTGAAAATAGCCTACCTAATATTGCAGGCTCGCTTGCGTTCTTAATGATCATTATCCCAACGACTATTATCTCGTTGGACACCTTAAATATTGAAGTCATTTCTCGTCCAGCTACCAATATGCTGAACAAGATTATGAACGCATTGCCTAATATCTTTACGGCAGCCGCTATATTAATCATTACCTACTTTATCATGAAGATGGTAGCTAACGTGATCAAAGGTTTATTAGAGAACACAACTGTTAATGCCCTGCCTGCTAAAGTTGGCTTACAAAGCGCATTGGGTACTACTAAAGTATCAGACCTTGTGGGCTATGCTATTATTTTCTTTGCCATGTTGTTCGCTGCTATTCTTGCGGCTGACTTATTAGGTTTTGAACAGATCAGTGCCATTATTACTATGTTTATAGCCTTTGGTGCAGACATTATTTTAGGTGCGATTATTCTGTTCATTGGTTTCTGGCTAGCTAATATTATTGCAGGTGTGGTTGAACGCTCTGATAAAGGCTCTCAATTCCTAGCAAATATTGTACGTGTCCTTATCATGGGTCTAGTACTTGCAATGGGCCTTAAAGCAATGGGTATTGCTGATTCAATTGTTAACCTTGCTTTTGGCCTTACATTGGGTGCGGTTGCGGTTGCTTTTGCTCTATCCTTTGGTCTTGGTGGTCAAGAAGCTGCCGCTCGTTTCTTGCGCAAAATGCAAGATAAATGCGATGCTGAAGAAAAGAAACCAGTTGTTAAATCTGAAGAAACGTTACCACTGTCAACAACAGGTACTTTACCTTCTGATGACACGTTTAACTCTGATAACAACTTATAACTGAACTCTATAATTGGCTGTTTGCTCAGTGTGTATCTTTTAAAGTGATATACTCAGTTAGCTTCAGAAAGGTAGCCTTAGGGCTGCCTTTTTTAGTAGGTCAATTTTATATACCTAATAGATTATAGGCCTTAATAAGTGTATACCTATACGAATCTGCCAATGTCTATGAAAGGTCTATGAAAGTTTACGTAATTTTTACCGCTTATCATTGTCATACCCTCTATTATTATCAAAATCTGCTATTGTCAAAATCAGAGATAATGAACTATATTTATAGCTAAGCACTCACAAGGATATTACCTATGAAACGATTCAAAGATAAAATAGTCATTATTGCAGGAGCGGATTCTGCAATTGGACACGCAACTGCCTTAAGATTTGCCTTTGAAGGGGCGATTGTGATTTTAGTAGGTCTAGATAGAGACTTTATGGAAAATACAGCAGAACAACTTCCTGTTGATACGACTTGGATACATGCTGAGCCCCATCTGACAATCACATGTGATATTAACGAGATAAGCCAGCTTCAAGCTTTAGTCGAACATGTGATTAAAAAATATGAAAAAATTGATGTACTAGTTAACTTGAATAGTAATTTTGACGTCTGTCAAGTAACTCTACCAGAGCTTATTAAGTCAAAAGGAACTATCGTCAGCGTTCCCTCACTATCAAGTATGATAAATGACTGGAATATGGCTACTTATAATGAAGCTATTAATAGCGTATCCAACCTAACCCAGTCTTTAGCGAGAGAAAATGGAGCGTACGGTGTTCGGGTAAATGCGGTTAGTCCAAGTGTGACTCTTGAGGACATGCGTTCCCATGATCCCAGTGCGGACGACAAAATCCAAAGATTTTTAGCTCGAAGCCCATTAGGTAGATTAGCGAATTCTGAGGATATTGCTGCGGCTGTAACTTTCTTAGCCAGTGAAGATGCAGATATAATTACTGGTGTGACTTTACCTGTGGATGGTGGCGTGAGTATTAACCACTCAACGCTGTAAATCAAACTTAGAATTGCTGAAAAAAGCATTTTTACGACTGAAAGACCTTACCTGAGCAAGCATTTATTCATAAAATATTTTAATCAGATTTTACCTTGCTTAAGCTGTCTTACCTATATCCTACAAGTTTATATCCTGCAAAGGCTTTGACAGCCTTTCTGGATGTTTTGGTACAACTCCTTTATACTGTTTTACTATTTTAGCTAAATCCGCATCTATATTGCCAGTTGGTTCTAAAGGGGGCATAAACCGTACTTCTTTCGTCTTATAGTCCATAGCCACTGGAATAATAGGAACATTCGCTCCTTCAGCAATGTAGTAAAAACCAGTTTTCCATTTATCAGTATACTCTCTCGTTCCTTCAGGCGCCAATCCTAAATACAGCGCCTCGCTAGAGTTAAAACGATCAATACTGGCCTGTAAAACAGTACCTTGCTTACCGCGATTTATTGCGATAATACCTGCCCATTTAAAAAACGTGGAGAGAACCGGATATTTAAACAAGCTCTCTTTGCCTAAAAGCTTAATGTCAAGATCAAGCCCTAAAACCAGCGGAATGGTGTAAACACCATCAAAATTTGATGTGTGTGGCAGACAAATTAATACAGCCTTTGGCACATTAGGAATAGATCCTACTACTTTCCAGCCCATTAACTTAAAAATAAATCGTCCAATAGGGGGTGCTATTATCCCGCCACGTCGAGGAACCTTCTCTCCGATAGATTTATAGGTTATTACTTGTTTTCTGTTAACTACTGTAGCGTCTGATAGCTTAGGCATTACCCTTTATTCCCACGGTTGACTTTACTCTATACAGCCCTAAATTTAATGACTAAGGCTTGATAATCACACCATAATTTCGGCCAAATCGCCTTTACTTTCAAGCCATGACTTACGGTCTGAAGCACGCTTCTTAGCAAGTAGCATATCCATCATACTATTGGTTAGCTGCATATCATCCATATCCAGTTGTACTAGCCTACGCGTATCAGGGCTCATCGTTGTTTCACGTAGCTGCTCAGCACTCATCTCACCCAACCCTTTAAATCGAGTGATTTGGGCTTTTTTATTGCCTGTTATATTCGCTAAAATATGTTCAAGCTCACTCTCATCAAGGGCATAGTGCACTTCTTTGCCAATATCAATACGATAAAGTGGCGGCATTGCTACAAATAAGTGACCTGAGTCCACAATGGCTGGAAAGTGTTTGACGAATAGCGCACAAATAAGGGTGGCAATGTGCAACCCATCTGAGTCAGCATCCGCTAAGATACAAATTTTATCATAGCGCAGTTCGGACAAATCATCTGAAACTGGATCAACACCAATTGCAATCGCTATATCATGAATTTCACGACTCGAAAGTACCGTATCGGGTGATACTTCCCAAGTATTTAAAATCTTACCCCGTAATGGCAATATTGCCTGAAAATGGCGATCTCGAGCTTGTTTAGCACTTCCGCCAGCTGAATCGCCTTCAACCAAAAACAGCTCTGCGCCATCTCGGACGCCGCCTCGACAATCCGCTAATTTTCCAGGGAGTGCAGGACCTTGAGTGATTTTTTTACGTGCTACTTTTTTAGAAGACTTAAGTCGTCTACCTGCTTTCGATATCGCCATTTCCGCAATCTGTGTGCCCAATTCTGCATTCTGGTTTAACCATAGGCTAAACGCATCTTTCGCTTGAGCCTGCACAGCAGCGGCGGCTTCTCTACTAGACAATCGCTCTTTAGTTTGCCCGGAAAATTGAGGCTCACTAAACTTTAGTGAAAGAATGTAATTAACCCCATCCCAAACATCCTCACCTGTAAGTTTGACATTGCGAGGCAATAAGTTATGAATATCACAAAACTCACGTAACGCCTCTAAAATACCAGTGCGAAACCCATTAACATGCGTACCACCTTGCGCGGTCGGGATAAGATTGACATAACTTTCTTGGATGGGCGTACCACCCTCAGGCAGCCAAGACAAGGCAAAAGTAACGCCTGCTCGCTCCCCTTTTTTAGCGTCATAAGTATAATAAAATGGCTCTGGTGGCAAGGTTTCTAAGCCATCAAGCTGCTCATTTAAATATTCCACAACCCCATCAGAAAACTGCCAAATTACTTTATCATTATTAATATCATCAACAAATTCAATGGACAAGCCTGCCGACAGGACAGCCTTCGCTTTTAAGTTATGTTTTAACTGTTTAATACTAAACTTGGGCGAATCAAAAAAAGACCCATCCACCCAAAACCTTACTTTGGTGCCCCTTTTGCGCTTATTTGAACTGACAGACTCTACTAAATCAGTTGTTGGCACACCATTTTCGAAAGTAATATCAAATTGAGATCCTTCCCGCCAGACAGTGACTTCTACACGCTTTGAAAGTGCATTCACAACAGAGATACCAACACCATGAAGTCCACCTGACACTTGATAGTTATCTGTTGTAAACTTACCTCCTGCATGTAGACGAGTGAGAATCAACTCAATACCAGTTTGACCAAACTCCGGATGGATATCTGTAGGCATCCCCCGACCATCATCTTCAACAGACAACGATCCATCTTTATAAAGTTGCACTTTAATTGATTTTGCATAACCTGCAAGTGCCTCATCAACAGAGTTATCAATGACTTCTTGTGCAAGATGGTTGGGTCTTGTCGTATCGGTATACATACCTGGACGACGACGAACTGGTTCAAGCCCTTCTAAGACTTCAAGATTTTGGGTGGTGTACTGACTCACTATTATTATCCTTAGGCCTATACTCCGCGAGCTGAGATGCAGCTTTGCTTTCAAACTCGCTCTAAGTATCTGACGGTATCACTAGTCGATAGATTTTACTCGGATTGGTCTTATCTATTTATCTGTTAACCAACACAACTGGGTCTGCGTTCTATTTGAGCGTTTATTATACCCAATCTGGTTACTATTATTGGGATTGAATTTTAGATTACGACACACAGTGTCGTTTGAATTATCTATTTATCAAACCCTCATTGTTCATTAGCGGTGCTAAATGCTCAAAAATTAAAGGAAGCTGTTCTGCAAAATCCGTCATGCGATGGTCTCCCCCTTTTTGTACGATAACCTTAGCGCCTTGCTCGCTATAAAAATCAACGGCAATTTTTGAGTTGAGTAACTCATCATTTTCTTTAATAACCACAAGCACTTTTTCAGGATACATCAAGCTGTCAAGCTTATGCTCATTGAACCATTGTATATCTGCATAAGTCATATCCCAGCCACCAGATGTCTGATAAATAACAGTATGGGCATTTTTATTATCTGACTTTGACTTTATATCAGGATCAAAATCAGGCTCTGCAAATGAACCTAAATCTGAATCTAAACGCAGCTCATGGCTATCTATAAATCTTTTTAAACTCAGGTGAGGTTGGGTGCTAGGGTTCAATAATACTGCCGGAGTTCCCGTCTTATTGCTAATTAAACTGGCAAAATAACCACCCAGTGAACTGCCCATAAATAAGATATCTTTACCTTCTCTATCTTTCACATAATTGCATAATTTTTTTAATACCTTTGCGGGGGCTACGTTTAAATCAGGACGTAACACATCAACATTAGGGTAATAACTTTTGCAAAACTGCTCTAGCAACTGTCCTTTAACGGACTGAGCAGAGCTGTCCAACCCATGGATGTATATAATTTTCATGGTATATTCCTATATCAATATCTATAGCCAAGGTGTTCTAGGTTCGCTACAAGGCCTCGGTTCCCAGAGAATATCCTGATTATAGCATTAAGGATATTTATGGAGATTGACAATATATAGTCCGTCCAATGTTAAACTACTACATTGGTATTCTTACTAGCAGTATTATCGTCACTAGCCATACCACTGTATAGCTTGCACTTGGATTCGTTTGTAGGCAGTTTATATTGCTGTGACTGTAGGAGCTTTCAATTCCTACAACTATATCTTAACAAACACACTTAGTAAGGTTATCATGAAAAAAACCATGATAAAATCAATCAAATTATGACGCCTTATTCTCTCTATGCCTAATCAAATTGAACTCTTCGAGATTGAAAACCCATGCATTGGCGTCTGTCAAAGCAATAAAAAGGGCTATTGTTTTGGATGCCTACGTCATCGTACGGAAAGACAGTTATGGCTAAAGATGAGCAATGAGGAAAAACGAGAGGTTTTAAGACTTATTGTTGGCCGAAAAAGAAGGGTTGAACAAATGCGCATGCGCCAAAAAGATCAAATGGATTTAGATTTTGAAGAAAATTGGGAAATGGGAGAGTTATTTTGAGTCTGTTCAAGTGAACTGACCGAAAAATAAGCGTTTTTTAACACTCTCCCCATCTGGTTTGTGCTTATGAATAACTATCAATGACTTAAACAGTTATTACCTTTGTTGCCAGTATACTAACCCTACTGCAAAGGCTAATTTCTAAGCAGAAATCAATAGTAGATTCAATATTATAAATAAACCATGTCGTAAAATTACTAATTATCCAGATTAGGTTAATTGCATCTATCTACCTAAAAACTTTGCATGCCTTTTTTCTTTAAAGGCAGCAATACCTTCTACCTTATCCTCTGTCGAGGCTAAAATAGAAAAAGTCTGACGCTCATAGTTCATAGCCGACTCTAGACCCATCTCCACCGAGTTATTCAGTGATCGCTTAGCTTGACTAATAGCAAAAGGAGCATTGCGTGCTATTTTTTTAGCAATTGATAAAGTCATATCTAACACATTATCATCACATAGCTCCGTTACCACACCCCATTCGACCATAGTTGATGCTGACATAATCTCGCCACTATATATCATTCTCGCTGCTCGATTCTTACCAATGAGCCGTGGTAATATCTGAGTGCCGCCAGCGCCCGGCATCAATCCTAACTTAACTTCAGGTAAGCCAAATTTAGCTTCTTTATCTGCCACAGCAAAATCACACGAAAGCAAAAGCTCCATACCTCCCCCCAAGCAATAACCTTCTACTGCCGCTATCAAAGGAATAGGGCATTGCCTAATAAGTCTCCAAGCACTGACTCTCGCATCGAGTAGAGCTTGTTTAGGTGTTAAGGTCGCGATTTCATCAATATCCGCACCAGCAGCAAAGTCTCCATTTAATCCATGAATAATGATGACTCTGGCTGACTCATCTGATATTAGTGACTCAATGGTTTCAGCTAAGTGCACCACAAGCGCTGTGTTGAGTGCATTTTTGCGTTCAGGACGATTAAGTCCCAATTGAAAAATATGATTACCACAATCTTTAACTTTTAAAAAATCCTTGTCTTCCATAACTACCTTCTTCATCACATTAGAGTATTCATTAAAATGGCTTAAGATGCCGAGGGTTGTGTGTTTTGGCCTTATTGATTAAAATAATTTGTGCTATAGATTATAGTCAAAGAAGTCTAAAATGGTTACAAGGCAACCGAGTGCAAGTACTACTGGAGTAGGCTTAACGAGGTTAACGCCGTAACCGTTTAGTAGTTCGCTGACTATACCTTAACGAAAATTAAAAATGCTTATTTAAAAAGGCTTATGAGGTAACCTCTAAGCCTTTTTAAATAATTGGATAGCAATTCATAGCAGCGCAGACTTGTCTTCCAAAAAAATAATCATAGCAAGTTAGTTCATCGATTTCGGCGTAAGTCTACCACACGTTTTGCTTTACCTTCAGAGCGAGGTAATACACCTAACGGCTCAATATTGACATCAACCGTCGCCCCAATTGTTGACTTAATCTTATAGATAAGTTCATTTTTTAAGCGTGAAGCATCCTGATCTTCGTCCACAGGCTCGACACGTATACGCAATTGATCCATAGCGCCCATTCGATAACGCTCAATAAGATAGTTTGAAGACAAGCCCGCAACTTTCATAATCTGCTCTTCTAGTAACGAAGGATAAATATTAACCCCACGCAAGATAATCATGTCGTCGTTACGTGCGGTAATTTTTTCAATACGACGCATTGAACGTACATCGCCAGGAATAATCCGAGTAATATCACCTGTACGATAACGAATAACAGGCATAGCTTCCTTCGCAAGTGTCGTAATAACTAACTCGCCTTGCTCTCCATCAGGGAGTACTTCGCCGGTTTCGGGATTAATAATTTCAGGATAGAATAAATCCTCCCAAATAGTAAGTCCACCCTTACTAGCAACAGCTTCTTGAGCAACACCGGGCCCTACAACCTCAGACAACCCATAAATATCGACAGCATCTATATCAAACAACTCTTCGATATGTTCACGCATCTCATTGGTCCAAGGCTCTGCACCAAATATACCGACGCGCATACTGGTCTTACGAGGATCAACCCCTAGCTTTTCCATGGCTTCGGCTATATTAACCATATACGACGGGGTTACCATCATAGCCTCAGGCTTAAGTTCCTCAATAATTTGAATCTGACGGTTGGTCATACCACCTGAAATGGGGATAACCATAGATCCAAGCTTTTCGGCACCATAATGGGCGCCCATACCGCCAGTAAATAAACCATAGCCATAGGCAATTTGCACCGTATCGGTGGGAGTGACTCCCGCTATGACTAGAGATCGGGCCACCGCTTCTGACCACATTTCGATATCATTTTTAGTATAAGCAACAATCGTAGGCTTACCAGTCGTTCCAGACGAGCCATGCAATCTAACCACATCACCTCGATCAACACAAAGTAGCTTTAAGGGATAGTTATCCCTAAAGTCATTCTTAACCATAAAAGGGAACTTAGCGAGGTCATCTAAAGATTTAATATCTTCTGGATGAACATCTGAATTCGCCATATGGTTCTTCCAGAATGCGTTATTTTCATAGGCATGTTTAACAATATTCTTTAAACGTTTAAGTTGTAAAGCAGATATCTCGTCACGGGAAGCAACTTCAATACGGTTAAAGTAGTCTAAACTCATTTTAAATTCCTTTTTAAAATATAATAGTAGTGATTAGAATCATGTAAAATGACTCTGACCTTTTAATGATCGGCTAAACCCTTGAAATTCAGCCACTATTTCACCCTGTTTACCACGAGTTATTTCAACTCGATATGACCCCGAACGACCATATACGCCAGACTCATAGGCATACGCATATAACTCATCACCAATATGCGCTGGTTTCCAGTAAGCAATCGTGCAGATATGTCCAACTGTAATTTGATTGCTAGCATTACATAAATGCGCAAACGTCGTATCCGCTAAACTAAATATTGCCCCGCCATGACAGGTGTCATGACCATTGGTATGAACGGGTTTTACTACCATTTTGCAAACAGAATAGTTAACCTTCGCATCGACAAGCTCAATGCCCAAATGAGAAGAGAAATCACAGTTATCCAGCATTTTTTCGGCAATATCAAATGCCGTTTTGTTAGCGTGCGACTTTTTTGCATCAGAGTCCGTTTCGTTCTTACTATTATCGTTCGCAACAGACGGTTTTTTTATAAACAAACTACTTTGTCTCACGCTGTCACTTGACATGACTCCCCTCCTCCTCTTTTGACTGTAGCAAAAAACGAGGTACGGTATAACAACCGCTACCATATAGTCGGCGCAGCGTGGTTAACGTATTAATGACCACATCTTTGCCAATGAAATTTAGCCATTCAAAAGCGCCTAAAGGATAATTAACGCCTCCTTTAAGCGCGCTATCGATGCCTTCAGGAGAAGCAATACCTTGAGTGGCGCATAGTGCAGCCTCATTGATAATCATACTGATGACACGCAAGTTGATTAATCCAGGTGTGTCCTCTACTAAAGACCAGTCTATATTGCCTAAAGGCATTGGCAGACGGTTTGCCATGGCTTTTTTGGCTTTAGGACCAGCAGCTATGGCAACGGTAGCAGCCTTTTTATCAGGATGCTTAATATCTGCCAACATAACCGGCACATTGAGCTCAGCTTCCCAGTCTGAAGCCAAGCGGCCATCAGAGGCATATAGATGCACCTTATTTTCTAGTACACCGATCAAACATTCGGGATTTGATACCTCTATATCCACAGAGGGGGATGGGGATGTGTCAGTAGTCATGTCTAATAGGCTTTGCTTTTGCTCATCCACCCACGAATGGCTGCCATAACTTACGAATGAGGCATAATTATTATTCTGTGGTAAAGAAGATCCCCCGCTCTTGTCTTGCTGATTTGAAGAATTTTCCTGGCTATAATCGTAGAATCCTTTACCGCTTTTTCGGCCCAGAAATCCGGCTTCTACTAAACTGCCTTGAACATAACTTGGACGTAAATGAGCAGGATAGAACAAACTATTGAATAGTGAGCAGCTAACCGCATAGTTCACATCTTGACCTATGAAATCAGTTAGCTCACAAGGCCCCATTTTAAACCCTGCACTTCGAATACTGGCATCAAGTTGAGCTGGTGTTGTGATTTGCTCTTCAATGAGCCGAAAACTCTCCACATAAAATGGACGAGCAACTCGGTTGACGATAAAGCCAGGGGTGTTTTTACAACGCACGGGGGTCTTGCCCCAACTTTGCATTAAGTCGATACAAGATTGAGTGGTTTGAGGACTGGTTTGTAGCGCCTCAATCACTTCGACTAACGGCATGATGCCGGGTGGGTTAAAGAAGTGTAAACCAATAAATCGTTGCGGTTTTTCCAAACAGGAAGCGATTTCTGTTACTGATAATGAAGAGGTGTTCGTTGCTAAAATGGCTTCTTCACTGACGATTGACTCAAGCTCCGTAAACACAGCTTGTTTGATTTCTATTTTTTCAACAATAGCTTCAATAACCAATTTAGCATTGGCCAAGGCTTCATTTTTGTTACTTAGGGTTAATGAGCTAAGCCAGCTGTCTTTATCTTGCTGAGAGATTTTTGATTTAGAAACAAATTTAGCAAATAAGGCATCAAGTGACGCTTTGGCACTATCTAATTGTGACGTTGACTGGTCAACTAGAATAACGCTATGACCTGCTTGGAGAGCTATCTGAGCTATACCTTGACCCATTGTACCAGCGCCGATAACACCGACGGTAAATGTTTTATCACTCATATAACATCCTTGTTATTCGTGCTTATATTTTTAATTTGTAAGTAGGCTTGTTGCAGCACTCTACGATATGTCGCAACAAGCTTTTTAAACCGTTTTATTTAATTGGTTTGTTCACGCACAGTGACCCAACCAAAGCGTGGTGCTACGAAGCCCAAGTCAGTTAAGCAAACATTGGCAGCGGGGTTAACACCTGAACCATGGAAGTCTGAATATGCACTAGACTGGTTAACATAGACGCCCCCAGTTAGATTAACAGACAACGGCGAGCCAGCATCCGCAATATCATCCATAGCCTTATTTTTGAATTCATCATGAACACTGTACAGAGCAGTCGTCATAGCCCCGTGTTCTTCAATGCTGTCGCACACTAACTCTAGACCACTTTGAGCATCATCAATGGCAATAACGTAGGCGATTGGTCCAAACTGCTCTTCATAAATGACAGCATCATCTTGACCCACTTTAATAAGTTGTGGCTTGGCCGTTTTAGCATTTGGGAAGGCCTCAAAGTTTGCTTTTTCCATACCGAGAACAAAGGTTTTACCACTTTGAGCACTTTCATTAACCCGTTTATTAACATCATCGCTATTCAATGCGCCCATTAAAGCAAAGGCACGCCTATCATCGCCCAATAGCTTCTCAATGCCAGTAGCGATACCACTAGCAACGTCATCAAAGCTCTTATGTCCATCCGCAGTTTCAATACCATCTTTAGGAATATAAATGTTTTGTGGTGCTGTACACATTTGTCCAGAATATAACGATAATGAGAAAGCAATATTACTGGTCATCGCTCTAAAGTTATCCGTCGACTCAATTAAAATGTTGTTAAGACCAGCTTGCTCTAGGTATAACTGAACCCCATTAGTGTTCTCTTGAAGCCAATTACCAAATGCCGTTCCACCAGTGAAATCCACCATCTTAATGCGCTTATCTTTAATAATTTCTTGTGTATAAGCTCTATCTCCATTAGAGATAGCAAGTTGAACAACATCTGGATTGACATTTTGTTCTTGTAGCACTTCACGCATCACGTCTACAGTGATTGCTAATGGTAAAATGGCGCTATCTGAAGGTTTAACAATAGCACTGTTGCCAGTCGCTAAAGTTGCAAAAAGACCGGGATAACCATTCCAAGTTGGGAATGTCGCACAACCGATTACCACGCCAATACCTTTACCACGTGGTTTAAAAGATTTATCCATCTTAACGGAAATTAAGTTACCCTCTTTATCTTTGCCCGTTACTTTATCCCACTTGGTTGTAGGAGAAGTCGATTCAATAGCTGTTGCAGTATAAGCAAGAGTTTCAAGACCACGCTCTAAAGCATGCGGGCTACCTGCTTGAAAAGACATCATATAAGGTTGACCAGTCGTATGCATGATACTATGCACCATTAATAAAGATTTTTGGAACAACCGGTCTAGCATCTCCATACAAATACCAAGACGCGTTTGATAGTCTAGTTTTCGCCATTCTTTTTGAGCATCAGCAGAACGCGATAATAAAATCTCTTTTTCAAGCTTAGGGTATTCAAGAGTCATATCGATGCCGTAGGGAGACGTTGAGCGGCACTCAACATACTTTGCATCCTGCATAGGCACTTTAAACTCGTATTTGCTACCTAGTAAAGCATTAAAGTCATCTTCGCCTTTTTGTTTTGCACCTTCACCATGATACTTTTCACTGGGCATTTCTGGAAAAGCCGCCCATTCTTCGCGAGTTTTTATGACCTCTTGGGCTTTTAATAGTGTTTCCTTGTGCTTACTGTATAGCTCTGACATTTGTTATTGCTCCTTGTGAATATCCATTATTTATATTAGTTGTTAGTCTCATTATTTATCATTTCTATAACCAACACGTGCTAAGCGCTTCCTAAGCGTAGGTTATTCTTGGCTCAAAAAACATACTACATAATTTATTATGTTGCAATGAATGAGCTGTCTACTAATAGTAAAATTATGCGCTATAAGGTTTAAAGATAAGTGCCTAAAATATGAAAGGCTTGTAATAACTCACTGACTTTATTTTATATAGGACCATAATTTTATTGATAATTTACATTAATATTATTTAGTTTAATTAAACAGTATGTGAATAAAGTGTTTATTTACTTAATTAATACAGTTTTTCTTATACTCCAGATATGCCGTTTGTATTAAAATTTTTATTGATTTTGAAACCTCAAATCTAATATAAAATTTACTTAAAAACTCAATACTTAACAAAATATAAACGTGTCATTCTATGTCCATAAAATATCATAAATATCTAAAGTTTTATTAGTGGCTTGATTTTTGCCCCCTTGTTAATTCTCATTAATTTAACTAGTATATAAGTAATGGATTATTTAACAGGATTTAAAAATCGTGTATTACCCACCACACTCAAAGGATTGAAAATATAATGAATATTGAATCAGAAACTATTCAACTCTCCTATTGTGACGGCATTGCGACAATCACTTTAAACCGTCCTAAACAATTCAATTCTTTTAATGAAGAGATGCATCTTGCCCTTGCCTCCGCCCTCGATCAGGTGGCCTCGAATGACAATGTCCGGGCTGTCATTATTACTGGTGCGGGTAAAGCTTTTTGTGCTGGGCAAGACTTAGGTAACAGAGACCCTCGTGTTCAAACTTATGATTTAGGTCAAACTATCACTGAGTTTTATAACCCCTTAATCAACCGTCTGAAAAATCTAGGCAAGCCAATTATTGCATCGGTAAATGGTGTGGCTGCAGGGGCAGGAATCGGTATAGCTTTAGCGTGTGACATCGTTTTATGTTCGGATAAAAGTAAATTTGCCATGGCATTTGGTAAGATTGGCTTGGTTCCAGACTCGGGCTTAACGTGGCAGTTAGTTAATTTACTTGGTCTCGGTCGTGCTAAAGCATTGGTGCTAACCAATGCAACTTTAACTGCTGAAGAGGCGTTAAATTACGGACTGGTTTGGAAGGTTTATGATGCTGAGAGCTTAAGCGAAGAAGCCCTCAAGCTTGCCAGATCATTAGTTTATGGACCTGCACTTGGCATCAAATTAACTATTGATGCTTTGAATCAAGCGACAAGCAATACTCTTGATGAGCAACTCAAACTTGAAGCGACATATCAAAGAGAAGCAGGCTTTAGCGATGATTATAAAGAGGGCGTTACAGCATTTTTAGAAAAGAGACCTGCTAAGTTCTTTAAGGGTGATGTAGAGTAATGATTACTGCTAATTCTGAGATTTTTGCCAAGTATGGTCATATTTTTGAAAAACAAGTAGATGACGTTTTACCCCAATGGGTATTAGATAACTTTTCTTTAGAGGTCGTTGAGCTTAATGAAGAAAAAGCACGTTTCGAGCTGGCTCATAATCCAAACTTATATCGGAAAATTCCAGGGCCCGATTCAATAAAATTGCTATCTGGTCAAGCGATTATGGCATTAGCAGATACCTTATTAATCTTTCCAGTCATTGCTCAAGTCGGCCAAGAAAAAGAGTTTGTCACATTAAATTCAACTACTGAATTTTTAAGACCTATTAGAATAGAAAATAATGGTAAAGATAGCAAAAAAGTTACGATAGAAGCGAAAGTTATACGAGCGGGCAGTAAAGTCATTAGGGGGCAGGTAGAAATATATGATAGTGAAAGCAAATTAAGTGCCTTAACTACCATTTGCTACATCTATACTTAGACCACCTTATTAAATTAATTGAATTTTATTTATAGAATTTAAATTAGTATGTCATTAAAGATTATTTAGAATCAAAAGTATTATTTAGAATCAAGAATTTAATACATAAGCAGCATAATGTTTCAAATTCATTATTTTAGCTTATGAATTAACTCGTAATTACCGTCTAGTTATTGAATTAGATAGGTAATCAGTCAAATAGGAGTACGTCATGACAACAGCTGAAATGAGTAAGTTCGAAGACAAAATTGAACGTGAAGTAAAAATTGAGCCAAGAGATTGGATGCCAGAAGCTTACCGGAAAAACCTTATCCGCCAAATCTCACAGCATGCTCATTCTGAAATTGTCGGTATGTTACCTGAAGCAAACTGGTTGACTCGCGCTCCTTCATTACGCCGTAAATCTATCTTAATGGCTAAAATTCAGGATGAAGCGGGTCACGGTCTGTACCTTTATTGTGCTGCTGAAACTTTGGGAGCAGATAGACAGGCGACAATTGATGCCATGCTTGAAGGAAAAATGAAATATTCATCTATCTTTAACTACCCGACCTTAAGCTGGGCTGATATGGGCATGATTGGCTGGCTAGTAGATGGCGCCGCTATTGTTAACCAAGTTGCTTTACAGCGAACCTCATATGGCCCTTATGCACGTGCCATGGTTCGTATTTGTAAAGAGGAGTCTTTTCATCAACGTCAAGGCTATGAGTTACTCACTGAAATGGTACAAAGCGGCGATCCTGAACAAAAAGCGATGGTTCAAGATTCCATGAATCGTTTCTGGTGGCCTGCATTGATGATGTTTGGACCTCATGATAGTGACTCTGCAAATGGTGAACAATCAATGCAGTGGAAAATCAAAAGGTTTGGGAATGACGAGCTACGTCAGAAATTCATAGATATAACTGTACCTCAAGCCGATTATCTAGGCCTGACTATCCCCGATCCTGACTTGAAATATAATGAAGTAACAGGTCATTATGAACATGGCGAGATTGATTGGAAAGAGTTTAAGCAAGTTGTTAGCGGCTTTGGCCCTTGTAATAAAGCAAGAATGGACGCACGCCGTAAAGCTCAAGAAGATGGTCAATGGGCTGTTGACGCTGCCCTAGCTTATGAAGAAAAGCAAAATGCTAAAAAAGCTGCTTAGCCCTTTGCTTAAACCTTCTATCTTCTAAATCGTATTAATTATTTGATGCTGATGAATTAAGCGTCGTTAATATTTACTTATAGGTTCTGAGACTAATACACCACTTAGCTTTGACGTCCAAGGCTTTGTGGATGCTATAGATTTTGTCCTATAGCATCATTTTTTAATATTACTGACTAATTATATTCATTAAAGTAAAGGCCTATTGATCACATCAGAATTTTAATTTGACTTTAGCCTAATGTGATTAAGAACCCTACAAATCCCCTCCCTACATAATAGCTAAAGGAGTTAGCAATGAGCCAGTCCGAGTTATATGAAGTATTTATAAGAGCTAAAGCTGGGTTATCTCATCAACATGTTGGTTCACTACATGCCACAGACGATGAAATGGCATTACAAAACGCCCGTGACTTATATACTCGTCGTAATGAAGGTACCTCGATATGGGTTGTGAAATCAAAAGATATCACTTCTTTAGACTATGCAGACCAAGAAAAATTTATTGAACCTTCTGTTGATAAGATTTATCGTCATCCTACCTTTTATAAAATACCAGACGAAGTAGGCCACATGTAATTGACGAAAACTTAACAATGGATACCATTATGAACCCTGAAAAAACGTACTTTGATTATTCACTAAGATTAGGCGATACAACCCTTGTATTGGCACAGCGATATTGTGAATGGGTAGGTAAAGCACCAACACTTGAAGAAGAATTAGCATTGGCTAATATCGGCTTAGATACCTTGGGTCAAGCTATGGCTTGGCTAAGTGTTGCCAGTCAAAATGATGAACAGAAAAGAGATGAGGATCAGTTAGCCTATTTTCGTAATGAACGCGAGTATACCAATTACTTATTAGCTGAACTCGAAAATGGCGACTTTGGCTACACTTGCTTACGTGGTTTTTTTGTGAGCACTTATTTTAAGTATCTCTACCATTCTATGCAAAAGAGCGAGGTCGACAGTTTTAGAGATATTGCTATCAAATCATTAAAAGAAGTAAGGTATCACTATACTCACCAACGCTCATGGCTAGTGCGCTTAGGCAATGGGACTGATGAAAGCCATCGCAGAATACAAGCAGCACTTGATGACTGCTGGGCTTATACCAATGAGCTATTTGAAGAAGATGATATTATTAAATCTGCTCAAAAATTGGGTATTATTGGCGCTATGGATGAGATTAAAAAACAGTGGCGTGCTGATGTGACTGAGCTTCTTAATGAAGCAAATCTTACTTTACCACAAGAAATATATCACCACCGTGGCGGAATTGAGGGTCTACATACCGAAAAGCTGGGTATATTGCTTGCAGAAATGCAGGCATTACGCCGTGAATTCCCAAATGCTAAATGGTAAATCCTACTATGTCAAAAATTCAGCTGACCCCTATGCTAGATATTGATGAAATTAAAAAGATACTGGCAGCTGTACCCGATCCAGAGGTGCCCGTATTAACGTTGGATGAATTGGGCATTATTAGAGATGTCAGTATAGATGAAGCAGAGGGCTCTATTACCATTACCCTAACACCAACTTATATTGGGTGTCCAGCAACCGAAGCTATTAAAAAAATGGTCAGTAACGCTTTAATAGAAGCGGGCTACCCAAAACCAAATCTAAAAGAACAATTGATACCGGCTTGGACTACTGAATGGATCAGTCCTGAAGCTCTAGAAAAGTTAGAAGCTTATGGGATTGCTCCTCCAACTTCAGACCATAATAATGAACCTAAGCGCTGCCCCAATTGTGGGAGTAATCAATTTAAGGTAGTTAGCGCTTTTGGGTCTACTGCTTGTAAATCGCTTTATCGTTGCTTGGAATGTCTGGAACCATTTGAATATTTTAAATGCCATTAGGATTAATTAATCTCATTTTATATAGACAGCTTATTGTTAGTGATGAACGAGCTGGCCCTTACGCCTCTCTTTTTTTAAAATCAAGTTTTTAAAATCAAGTTCATCTACACATAACGCTATTGACTCATATTAAAGGAATAATTATGTCGATTTACTATCCTCTTAAAGTAAATGAAAGGCTTCCTGAAACTGAAGACGCAGTTACCTTAAGATTTGATATCCCCCGAGAATTATCCAATCAGTTTAAAGCTAAACCTGGTCAACATCTAAAGCTAAAAACACGCATTGCAGATAAAGATGAAGAGAGATTCTACTCTATTTGCCAGATAGGTGATGGCTTTGTTCGCGTTGGTATCAAACATGTGCCTGAGGGGGTGTTTTCTGAACATGTCAACAAAAACACCCAAGTTGGTGACACAATAGAAATTATGGCACCTCAAGGCGACTTTTGTTTGCCTTTAGATGATGACGCCACAATGCAAGAAGCCCATCAGTATCTTTTTGTCGCTGCTGGTAGTGGTGTTACTCCTATTCTGTCTATGATGACCTACTTATTAGAGAATACGGAACACACAAAAATAGACTTCATATATATTAATGCCAAACGAAAAACTATTATGTTTTTTGAACAAATTGAAGCGTTAAAAAATAAATATATGGATAGACTCTCAGTCGTTAATGTTTTGACCCGTGAACCTCGTGATTTAGAGCTATTATCTTCTCGACCAGAGGGTGAACGTTTTGATAAGTTACTCACGTCATTTGTTAATCTTAAAGAGCTTGATCACACGTATCTATGTGGACCTATGCCCATAATTGAAGGTTTTAGATCTGCACTTATCGATAAAGGGGTTGATAAAAAAACCATTCACCTTGAATTATTTGGTACACCAACAAGTCAAACGGTTCGCCGTCCAGTAGTGAGAGACGGTAATGAGAAACAAATAACGGTTATCTCTGGTGGGCGCGAGCAGCTTGTAGATGTTCCTGAAGGACTGAATGTATTAGATGCTGCCATTGAAGCTGGCGCTAGCGTGCCTTTTGCTTGTAAAGGCGGGGTTTGTGCAACTTGTAAGGCTAAGCTTGTTAGTGGTTCTGCGACTATGGATGTCAGTTATGGTCTAGAAGACGATGAAATTGATAATGGATATATATTAACGTGTCAGGCTCATATTCAATCTGAAACTGCCATTGTAGACTTTGATGTCTAGTTAAACCTTTATCGCCCTTGTTAGCTTGATTTCTGATTTTTTACCATCAAGATCTTATCGCTCTAAAATGGTTATCATGCAACTGTGCTTGCTGTCATTGTCATCGTATTACCCACTATAATCAGCACCATAAAACAATCACATACCATCAATATAAGATATCGAGAGATACCATGAAAAATGTATATATTGTAGATTATTGCCGCACTCCATTTGGACGTTATGGAGGAGCTTTGTCGTCTGTTAGACCCGATGATCTTGCTGCCATAGTATTGAAACAGATTCGTGAAAATAATGACTTCGATCCAAAGTTGATTGATGATTGTTTATTCGGTGCAGCCAATCAAGCAGGTGAAGACAATAGAAATGTTGCACGTATGGCGCTTTTATTAGCAGGTTATCCTGTAGAAGTGCCTGGTACGACTCTCAATAGATTATGTGGTTCTGGACTTGATTGCATCGGTTTAGCAGCACGAACTATTAAAGCTGATGAGGCCGATATTGTATTAGCGGGTGGCGTTGAATCAATGTCCAGAGCACCTTTCGTAATGAGCAAACCCACCAAAGCCTTCGATCGTAATGCTGAAATATATGACACGACTATTGGCTGGCGATTCACAAACAAAAAATTAGCAGCACAATACGGTAGTGATTCCATGCCACAAACTGCTGAAAATGTCGCTAAAGAATATAACATTTCTCGTGAAGCACAGGATGAGTTTGCCTATCACTCGCAAATGAAGGCAGCGAATGCCACAGAACGTTTAGCCCAAGAAATAGTACCAGTGGTTTATCATGATCGTAAAAAAGGCGAGATTGTTGTAGATAAGGATGAACACCCACGCCCCGATACCACTATTGAAAAGCTGGCAAAACTAAAACCTATTTTTGAGGGTGGTACAGTAACAGCAGGTAATGCCTCAGGTGTTAATGATGGTGCCGTTGCTCTACTACTCGCCTCTGAAGATGCGTGTCATAAAAACAATTTACAGCCAAAAGTAAGAGTTATTGCAACAGCCTCTCGTGGTGTTGAGCCTCGAGTGATGGGTATTGGTCCTATCGCTGCCGTGGAAACACTGTTTAAGAGAACAGGTTTGACCATGGATGATTTCGACATCATAGAGCTAAACGAAGCTTTTGCCAGTCAAAGCTTAGCCGTGCTTAATCACTTCGGCCTCAAGCCAGATGATCCAAGGGTTAACCCTAATGGTGGGGCTATTGCCTTAGGTCACCCGCTAGGTGCTTCAGGTGCGAGAATAGCGGGTAGTGCGGTCACTGATATTGCTGGAAAAGCGGGTAGTAAAGCTTTAATCACTATGTGTATCGGAGTTGGGCAAGGTATTGCTATGGCAATCGAAGCCGTATAGCGCTAAATTTTTAGAAAATCATATCTTGGATTCACTATTTTCAAATACAGAGAAGAGGAAGGAGGAAAAATAGGTATAACAAAATGAACTAAGGAACTAAGAAAGTAGCGTTGTACCACAAAAGTGGATAATTGGATGCTACTGTCACTGGCTTAAATTCATTTGATTATACCAAATTATGAAGTTGTTAATTTCTATAACGAGGTGGCCAAAATTCAGTTATAAGGTCAAGAGTGAAATACATTTTCTGTTGCTCGATATAAGTTTAAATAAGAATATAAGTTTATAAAAAGTAAGGCAAATATTACCCTCTTCTTGCCTAAAAAATTTAAGTTTACTTAAATAAGGCTAACCTTAATAAATGTCATAGAAATACGATATATAAAAGCACCATAAAGGAATGTCTCTAGGACAACGTTAATGCCGTGCTTTAACCTATTTATGACAGTTAGAAAAATTCTAGGGATTAGAATTATTTATCATCAAGGAAGAAATAAAATGTTTTTAAATTTCAAAACAAGTTTAATATCACTACTAATAGCTTCTGCAATGAGTATCACTGCATGCTCTGACAAACCAGAAGATATGGTATCAACTACTGCTGATACAACGAGCACTAATAATACATCTGAATCTGATACGGCCTCAAATGTTGATCCAAAAGAGGTAACAACTCTAAGATTCTCACATTTTTGGCCAGCTACTGCAGCAATGCATACAGATGTATTTGATGTATGGGCAAAAAAAGTCGAACAGGAATCTAAAGGTAGGATTAAAGTTGAGATATACCCTTCAGCCACCCTTAGCAAACCTGCCGTTACCTATGATGCTGCAACAAAAGGTACTGTAGATATCGGTGTTCAAGCTCAAGGTTACACCGCTGGCCGCTTTCCATTAACACAAATTGCAGAGCTTCCTGGTCTATCAAACACAGCAGGTCAAATGAGCTGTATGCTACAAAAACTATATGATGAGGGCGTGGTTTCAAGTGAATATGAAGATACTCATTTACTGTTTATGATGGGTGCTGGACCAGGTGTTATTCACTCTATTGACAAACCTATTCGTACTCCAGCTGATATGAAAGGACTACGTATTCGTCGTCCCTCTGCCATTGCTGGGGATATCATCGAAGCAGCGGGTGGATCACCTGTTGGCTTACCTGCACCAGATTTATATACTTCATTAGAGCGTGGCGTTATTGACGGCATGAGCCTTCCTTGGAGTCCTACAGGATCTTTCAGATTGACTGAACTTGTCAACAATCATACGAACATGCCTTTTTATAGCTCTGCGTTACTTGTGACCATGAATAAAGATTCATATAACAATCTCTCTGATGATCTTAAAAAGGTTATTGATGATAACTCAGGCAAAGTCATGGCTGATCTAGCTGGTCAAGTTTTCGATAGAGAGGATAAGAAATATTTAGATGAAGCGATTGCCAAAGGTGATACCATCATAAACATCCCGGATCCTTTGAATGATCCAGCTTGGAAGGTCCCATTAGAAGCCGGCACACAGAAATACTTGGACAATGTTAGATCTCTAGGCCTAGATGCTGATGGTACTTATCAAAAGGCTAAAGAAGCCAGTATCGCTTGTAAAAGCTAGATTAAACAGAAATGTTAAAGAGCGTTAAATCTTCACAATACCGGCCTAACTAGAGGTACTTACCGCTTCTAGTTAGGTTTTTTATATTAAAATATCAAGTTTTTTAAGGTTGCAATTAGCTTTTAGGGTAATCCTTTATAGTATTTTATAAAGATTACTCTATTTAAATATCTGTACCGTCTGAATAAAGGTAAACTCTTTCAAACCAGCCTCTCCAAACTCAACCCCGAACCCTGAGTCTTTTGTACCACCAAAAGGTGCATCTGGCTGAATCATAGCATGGTTATTAATCCACACCGTACCACACTCTAGACGCGACGCTATACGCTGTGCCTTCTCTGAATCTTTTGACCACACTGAGCCACCAAGACCGAAAGCCAAACGGTTTGCTGATTTAACGGCATCTTCCACATCACTAAACTTGATAATCGGCAAAATAGGCCCAAACTGCTCTTCATCAACTAACCTTGCACCATCTTCAATATTATTAACTAAAGTAAGGGGGTAAAAGTAACCACTATCATCCGTAACTTCACCACCACATAAGAAGTTTGCTCCACGCGTTCTAGCATCCTCTGCCAACTCTTTAACAATGTTTAATTGTTCTTCATTTTGAAGTGGTCCAAAGTCGGTATCTTCATCAAGACCATTACCCGTTTTCATGGATTTAGCCATATTTGTTAATGCTTCGCAAAGCTCATCATGTACGGACTCATGCACATACAGGCGCTTTAAAGCGGCACATGTTTGACCATTGTTAATGAAAGAGGTCGCAAAGATTTTTGGCGCACTGGCTTCGATATCCGCATCGTCCAATACAATACCTGCATCATTACCGCCAAGCTCTAGAGTTAAGCGCTTTAGGTTGCCAGCAGCACTTTTCATGATGGCTTTACCCGTAGGTGTCGAGCCAGTAAATACAATCTTACTGATATCATCATGTGACGACATTGCAGCACCAATCTCTCCAGCGCCAGTAACAACATTTAAAACACCAGCGGGAAGAATGTCTTTGGCTAATTCGCCAAAACGTAACACCGTTAATGGTGTCATTTCTGACGGCTTCATAACAACAGTATTACCTGTTAACAAAGCTGGAATAATGTGCCAAATACTGATGAGTAAAGGATAATTCCAAGGAGTAATAGAACCTACCACACCAAGTGGTTTACGGTGTAACTCAATACGTGCTGTTTCATTATCTTGGATAACCTCTGGCTCTAGCGACATACTCGCTGTACCGCGGATCCATGCTAATGTGCCACCAAATTCAAACCCAGAACCTAAGTTAGCAAAACCTTCGAGAGGTTTACCTTGCTCTTTAGTTAGCAGAGTCATTAACGCTTCTGCATTTGCTTCCACAGCGTCAGCGAGTTGCATTAACATATCACGCCGCTCAGCCATACTTAGTGATGACCACGCTGGGAAAGCGGTTTTAGCTGCTGAAACAGCCTCATCTAATTGCTCAGTTGTTGCCTTTGGGCATTTAGCAACCACTGATTTATCTGCAGGATTTATAACATCCGTATAATCAGTCGTCGCGACACTATTTCCATTAATTATGAGTTTAAAATTTTCCATTGTACTTCCTTATACAATTTATTTATTGGTTATATACCAGATACTAAAAATAATTTTCCTAGGCTAAGCTAAAAGTAATCAAAAGCCCCAGATGATATTTATGATTATTGAACTTAGCCTATTAATTTTTTAGAACAGTACTAGAATTAAAGGCTATTGTATTATTTAGTCGTAAAAATCCAATACTACGTATGGTTTTTTTAATATCAGCTCTAATCTAATGTGCTGTTAAGCTACTCGTTTTCGCCATGATTTAATTGCAGAGTTGGTGTCTCATCAAAGAAATTCCAAGGCTTAAGCAGAACGTTTACCCATTCTGTCGGCATCATTGGCCATTCTTCAGCTCGTGCCACATGCGTTGTGCCGGTGGTCAGCCATACGACTATATCCTTGTTATGAATACCTTCATCATCTGCTGTATACATTCCTAAACCAGTATCACTATCAGAACGGTTCGGATATTTACCTTCTGGATATAGCTCATCAGGCTTGTATTTAGTAACCCATATCTGTTTATCCATAAAGTTGAGACGATTGTATAACCACTCATCTTGGGCAAAGTTAGCACCTTTAGCAATAGGATGTGTCCCTCCTGCGAATGGTATTATTTGATAAGACACTGGATTACCCATACGGTTTTCTTTAGTAGCATTACTAATTAAACGAATCGTAGATGGATCAAATTTTTCTTGTGCCTCTAACTCTGTTCTCACTGTGGTTTCGCGTGTTGCCATAGCACTTGTTCGAGGCCCACCACGCGTGTTTTTCTCAATAAAAGGATCTATACGATTGATGTGATTAAATTCGCCATCTACATCCATATCTAAACGGAAGTTATAAATATGCTGATGGGTCGGCCCAACAATATTATGGTCAATCAAGGTGCCAAAACGGGTGTCTTCCGCAGCAGTATCATCATGCATCGTCTTAGATAAAACCCCTTTAACAGCCTCAATACCTGTAGCCCCAGCATTGATACCTATTGTGCCATTCGCTTGTAGTACCCAATCAAAGATATAGTCATAGTTACCAACAGTGCTTATCCACCGAACAACAAGTTCACGGCGTTCGGTACTGACGTTTGGCTGTCCCATTTCTTGATGTTTGTATTCAGGCCCAGCATAACGTTCAAATAAGGCAATGGCATTAGGAATATTGTAGGTATTGCCCTCGAAATCAGCAATTACAGCATCTAAGAACACAGCGTTTTGCGGTGCATCTATATTCTTCTCCATTGGTGAAGTCAGCATACCCATACCATATTCACCGGCATCTAAATAAGACTTAAAGTACCACCCTAAATCTGGATCGCCGTAAGGAACAACCATGCCTGATAAATTACCTTGATACATGACCTTACGATCTATACCCTTGTCTTTAAAAGTAACAGTACTCAGTTGTAAGCCCGTGCGACTGTCTAAACCAATATGGAACTTCCAATTACCCCATTCAACATTTCTACCAGTGATAGTAAAGTTTTTACCCTCAGGTTCGATGATATTCAATGGCTTACTATTAATCATCTCCTTCCCACGTCCATCATACGGGCGAGGGGTCATCGGTACAGGAACAATACTGCCTTCTTCAATTTTAATGATTTTCCTTTCATCTAGATCAAGCACGGCTACCAAGTTCTCAATTGGGTGCGCCCAATAATTACCATCCCCGACATCCAAATAAGAAACAATCTTTAAAACTCGTAACTGTTTATCTAAATTGTCTTGATCACCAAAATATCCAACTGTAAGAGGTGTCCCAACTACCTTAGTAACGTCATCTATACCGCGTTTTTTTAAGGCTTTGGCATACTCTGGACTGTTTTGGATGGCTTCTTGTACGGCCATAAAATCATCATATAACACCATACCAAAGGTATTATCTAATACCTTCCAGTCAGTTAACTGATTCTTTGTTAAATTTGCCTCCCCTTCAAAGACAGTATTCCCCTTTAGAATAGTAAAAGTAGCAACTCGGTCAGCAGTATAAGGTGTATCATCAAGTACATTATTCCATACAGTTTTTTTCTCAGGCGGTTTTAGGCGAATGTCAGAAAATCGTAAATTCGTCTGCTTAGGCTTTTCTTTTTTGATGATCGCCAGAGTTTGTGCGATCTCGTCACTATTTAATGAGTTCAAAGGATGTGGTGTACTTTCCACTTTAAACGTATTGTCTAGACCTGATTGTAATACCTCATTAGCAAGCGTATCTGGAACTAAAGCATTGCCATTTTTTATCACTAATGGATTTTTAATCTTTAATGGCTTACCGTTCACCTTAACGGTTGTCACATTGGGCTTAATTTGTACTCGGGTTGAGTTTTTAGTGATGATATAAACATCAGAATAGTCATCATAATCAACATCTGCCCCTGCTGCGCTCATTGCTTGATCGATTGGCACCATCTTAACAGTTCCACCATGTGCTAATGCTTGCCCACTATAGGCAAGCATTAAACTAGTGAATAAGGTAGCTAATGTTGTTTTTATTATTGATTGAGACGGACTAATGGTTAGTTTAGATTTTTTAATTTGTCTCGGAGAGAAATATTGTGAGTTCTGCATAGGTGACTTCCGTATTGTCTTGAAAAGATAGAGATAGCTACTCTATTTTGGCATTGAAACAATATCATAGTGCTAAAAAATCGCTTAAGCATACTTAATTACACATTAAGTAATAAGCTAGGCCATTTTTTATTACTTCCATGTCGCACATTGTGAAATTGTACGATTTAGATTAACACAATTTATATTGAAATGTCATCATCTGGGCAAATTGAAAAAACCTAGAGTTATTAATTTAATTAAAATCAATAATGACGTTAATAAGAGCATCACTTTTGGCTCGCAAAAGGGCTCCACTATAACTAGGTTGTACTCACTCAATATTAGGTTTTTATTTGCAATAATAAAAGGAAACTAACGCAAAGGAAAAAGCCCCCCTTCGAATGAAGGGGGGCTTTTAGGGTATAGGGAGCTGACGATGACCTACTCTCACATGGGCGGACCCACACTACCATTGGCGCTACGATGTTTCACTTCTGAGTTCGAGAAGGGATCAGGTGGTTCCATCGTGCTATTGTCGTCAGCAAA